>JBBQPD010000204.1:0-8426 GCA_038331535.1 Gemmatales bacterium
CGGCGCGTAGCGCACGTCGATCTCGCCCTGGCCGCCGGTGGCGACCTCGTGGTGCTGCGCCTCGACCTGGAGGCCGCACTCAATCATGGCCAGCATCATCTCGGTGCGCAGGTCGTGCGTGGCGTCGGACGGCGGGCAGGGAAAGTAGCCTTCGCGGTAACGCAGCTTGTGGCCGAGGTTCGGCCTCTCGTCGCGGCCGGTGTTCCACGCGCCTTCGGAGCTGTCGAGGAAGTAATAGCCGGAGTTTTGTGTCTGATCGAAGCGAACGTCGTCGAAGACAAAGAATTGCAGCTCCGGTCCGAAGTTGGCGGTGTCGGCGATGCCGGTGGACTTCATGTAGTTGACCGCCTTGCGGGCCACGTTGCGCGGGTCGCGCGTGTAGTCCTCCTTGGTCAACGGATCCTGGATGTTGCACAGGAGCGTGAGCGTCTTTTCACGGCAGAACGGGTCGAGAAAGGCGGTCGCCGAGTCGGGTAGGACGAGCATGTCCGATTCGTTGATGGCCTGCCAGCCGCGAATGCTGGAGCCGTTGAAGCCGAGACCCTCCTCGAAGATCTGTTGCGTCAGCGCCTCGGCCGGGATGGTGAAATGCTGCCACAGGCCGGGAAAGTCCATGAAGCGGAAGTCCACGGCGCGGACTTCTTTTTCCCGGATCAGGGCAAGCACTTGAGTCGGCGTCACGAGGGGTATCTCCGGATGGGGCCAGCGGCTAATACATGAAGCGTTATACGGAGATGTACGCCAGCGCCAACGGAGGAAATGCTCAGCGTCCCGGTTCGGCGGGCAGTTCCACGCCGCGATAGACCTCCGCGAGGGGCACCCGAACCGGCACCGAAGCGAACTCGAACGCACGGGTCGCATCGGTAAATACGGTCATGATCCAGCTTTCATCCGCTTGCCGAACGTAGCGTTCCATGAGCACGCGATCCTGCGCCACCAGGACATACTCCCGGAGAGACGGAATCTGACGGTAGTGCGCGAATTTGGCACCGCGGTCGTATTTCTCCGTCGAGTCGGAGAGTACCTCGATCAGGACACGCGGGTTGAGCAACGTATCGAACACATCGTCTTCGAATTGCGGCTTCTCGCACACGATGGCGATGTCGGGATATGTGTACAGTCCGGTCGCGGGAATCTTGACGCGCAGGTCGCTCGTCAGAACCCGGCATGAGACGTCCTTGAGTTGGTTGCCGCTTTCGCGCGCGAGGTTGTCCTTGATCAGGGTGTGTTCCCAACTCGTCCCGGCCATCGCGAAGACCTCTCCGCGATAATACTCGCTGCGGAACTCCGCGCGCCGCTCTTGGGCCAAGTATTCTTCAGGCGTCAGGTATCTTTTCGGGTTCGCGGACATTGGCTACCTCCTCGGACCATTCTACCACGCGACCACTTCCTGACGATTCCGCTTTTCCGCGCCCGTTCCCGGCTCATAGTCTAAAGCATATCGTCTCCTGGTAATTCGAGAGATCGGTCCATGATGCGCGTCCTTCTTACCGGCGGTTACGGCTTCTTCGGCGCCTGGATCGTGCGCAACCTGCTCGAGCGCGGCGACGAGGCGTTCATCTTCGACCTGAAAGAAGATCCGCACCGTCTGCGACTCATCCTGACCGAGGAACAGGTGCGGCGCGTGACCTTCGTGCAAGGAGACGTCACCGATCAGGCCGGCCTCAAAGGGGCTCTCGACCGCCAGCAAATCTCGCACGTCGTCCACCTTGCCGGCTTGCAGGTGCCGACCTGCCGGGCCAATCCCCTACTGGGAGCGAAGGTCAACGTCCTCGGCACGTTGGCCGTATTCGAGGCGGTGCGCGAAACGCAGCCGCAGGTCAAACGGTTGGTGTTCGCCAGCTCCGCCGCCGTATTCGGCCCGCCGGAAGCCTATCCATCCGGCCCGCTCGCCGACGATGTGAAGCTCATGCCGACGACGCACTACGGCTTCTTCAAGTGCTGCAACGAGGGCAACGCCCGCATCTATTTCCAGGACCACGGCCTGTCGAGCATCGGTCTGCGCCCCTGGACGGTCTACGGCGTCGGCCGCGACGTCGGCATGACCAGCGAGCCGACGAAAGCGATCAAGGCGCTAGCCCTGGGCCGGCCGTATCACGTCACCTACGGAGGCTGGCAAGACTTGCAGTACGTCGATGACGTGGCCAAGGCGTTCCTCCGCTGCCTGGAAGCGCCGTACAGCGGGGCGAAGTCGTACAACCTACGCGGCGACGTGGTCGATCTGCCGACGTTCCACCGCGCACTGTGCGAGGTCGATCCGGCGGCGGCGCAGCTCATCACGCACGGCGACCGGCAGATCGGCATCGCCTACGACCTCGACGACGCGGCGCTGCAACGCGACCTCGGGCCGCTGCCGAAAACGCCGCTAGTCGAAGGCATTCGCCGCACGCTGGCGCTGTTCAAGCAACTGCACGCGGAAGGCCGACTCGACGCCGGCGATCTGGGCTGACCGGTGCTTGGCGTTTCGCGAAACGGCAAGTCGCGGCGTGCGATATGATGGAAGCGTCCGCCCTGCGACACCGAGGTGCCCGCTTCATGCCTGCCGAGACGATTCCCATCCGCGTGGTCCTTGCCAAGGTTGGTCTCGACGGCCACGACCGCGGCATCAAGGTCGTGGCCCGCGCCCTGCGCGACGCCGGCATGCAGGTCATCTACGCCGGCCTATGGCAAACGCCGGAAGCGGTCGTCCGCACCGTCGCCGACGAGGACGCCGCCTGGGTCGGACTCAGCATCCTCAGCGGCGCGCATATGACACTGGTGCCGCGCGTCCTGCAATTGCTGCGCGACGCGGGTCTCGGCCATGTCGGCGTCCTCATCGGCGGCATCATTCCCGACGTTGATATTCCCAAGCTAATAGAGATGGGCGTCTCCAAAGTGTTCGGCCCCGGCACGGCCCTGCCCGACATCGTCGCCTTCCTCCGCGCGCACAGCGGGGCCGATCATGCTTGACCAACTGCTCGACCGCTTCCGGCACGGCGACCGCCTGGCGCTGTCGCGCCTGGTCAGCCTCGTCGCGCGCGGCGAAAAGACCGAGGTGATCCTCGCGAACCTCGGCAGGCCCACGCAACCTGCGCGGGTGGTGGCGGTGACCGGGGGCGGCGGCGTCGGCAAGAGTACGCTCGTCGGCAAGCTAATCGAACAGGTTCGCGGCGATAGCCAGAAAGTCGCCGTCCTTGCCTGCGACCCGCAAAGCCCGCTGACCGGCGGCGCTCTCCTCGGCGACCGCTTCCGGATGCCGGCGCGGCCGGACGACGACGGCGTCTTCATCCGCAGCCTTGCCGCCGCCGGCGGACGCGGCGCGCTCGCCGATCACCTCGGCGCGCTGGTCCGTTTGCTGGAAGCGTTCGGCTTTGATCTGGTGCTTATCGAGACCGTCGGCGCCGGCCAGGGCGACACGGCGGTGCGCGCCCTCGCCGACGTGCTGGTGTTGCTCCTGCAACCGGAGACCGGCGACGATCTTCAATGGGAGAAAGCCGGCCTGTTCGAGGTCGCCGACGTCATCGTGATTCACAAGGCCGACCTGCCCGGTGCCGACCGCGTCGAAGCCCAGGTGCTGGCGACGCTGGCCCTGTCGATGGCCCCACCGCCGCCGGTACTCCGCGTTACCGCTCGGAGCGGGCAGGGACTCGCGGAGTTGTGGGAGATCGTCAAGAGGTTGCCGTTGAAGCGGCCGACGCGCGCGGACGGGCGCGAGTTGCTGCGGCTCGCGCAGGAACTGTTGGCGTCGCGCTTCGCGTCAGCCGAACGGCAAGCGGACGTGCAGCAGATTATCGCGAAATGGCAAAGTGGCAACGGGGACGCTGTGGCGGAATTGTTGAATGCGTTGGGGGAGAGAGTCGTTTAGATGCTTACCTCTGAACTTCACCGCAGGATGCAGGAGAGTTCAGCCGAGTTCTGGCTGAAAGCCAAGAGCTAATAGCTATCAGCTTTCAGCCAGACTGGTTTTGTGTGGTTGCGAACCCGTTGCGGCTTGGTCTCGTTGGCGACGCTTCAGCGGAGCGTCGGTTCAATCGCCTCTTTTCCTTCGTTGCCGAGCGGAGCTTGGGAACAAGGGGATTCTCAGCCTTCAGCCCTCTTTTCCGCCACGGCATTACATACAGCAGGCGTGATCATCCAGGCCAGCGACGCCCCGCCCTTGGCGGCGACCGTGTCGCTGACGAGATACGCCGCCCCGGCCTTGGCGAACTCGAAGCGAGCTTTTTTGCCGCCGATCAGCCAGGCGGTGAACTGACCCAGGTCGGGCATGTGGCCCACGAGGGCGATGGTATCTCCCGTCAACCCGCGCAGCATGCGTGCGAGCTTCGTTTTCCTGCCGCCCGGCGCCAGCTCCTCGGCGATGCGCAGCTCGGGCGGTTTGCCCTCCCAGTTTTGCAGCAGTCCGGAAGCCGTCTGACGTGCGCGCAAGAGAGGACTACTCACTACCACATCGGGGCGGACGCCGAGTCGTTCCAGCGCGTGCGCCAGCGGCGGACATTGCGCGAAGCCGGCCTCCGAGAGGGGCCGGCTTTCGTCGTCGTGAATGTCGCCGCCCCCAGCGGGGAGGGCGTCGGCATGCCGAATCAACAGGATGTTCATATTAGGCCCATGCCTCGCCGCTGGCGGCTTCGCAACCGCTCTCGCGAAGCCGCCAGCGGCAGTTGCCCTGTGCGAAATGAGGTCTCGGCGTCTATAATAACAAATCTCTCCGAACCCGGACACGACCCCGATGCCCCGGGACCAACAACCCCGATCGAGTAGCGCAGCCAATGAAACGCGCCGAAATCCGTAATGTTGCCATCATCGCCCACGTTGACCACGGCAAGACCACGCTGGTCGATAACCTGCTCAAGCAGTCCGGAAACTACCGGTCCGGCGAGTTGGAAAAACTCGAGGGCGGGCAGCACCATCTCATCATGGACTCCAACCCGCTCGAGCGCGAGCGCGGCATCACCATTCTAAGCAAGAACTGCGCCATCTCCTATCACTCGCCCGATGGGCACGAGTACCGCATCAACATTATCGATACGCCAGGCCACGCCGATTTCGGCGGCGAAGTCGAGCGCGTGCTGATGATGGCCGACGGCGCCTTGCTGCTGGTGGACGCCGCCGAGGGGGTCATGCCGCAGACCCGTTTCGTCTTGCGCAAGGCGTTCGCCTGCAAGCTGCGACCCATCGTTGTCATCAACAAGATCGACCGGCCCGACGCGCGTATCAGCGAGGTTCTGAATGGAGTCTTCGATCTGTTTGTGGAACTGGACGCCGACGACGCGACCCTCGACTTCACGACCATCTACGCCTCCGGCCGCGCTGGCATCGCCAAGGCCGACCTGAATGGCACGGCCGTCGATCTGATCCCGCTGTACGAGGCGATTCTCAAGCACGTGCCGACGCCCGAAGTGGACGTCAACGCCCCGCTGCAAATGCTGGTGGTGACGCTCGACTACAGCGATTACGTCGGCCGCATCGCCATCGGCCGCGTCGTCGCCGGCAAGATTCGCAAGGGCCAGCGCGTCGCGCTGATGAAACACGACGGGCGCAAGATCGAAGTGTCGGTGAAGCAGCTGCAGGCATTCGAGCGCCTGGGCCGCATCGACGCCGCTGAGGTCAGCGCCGGCGATATCTGCGCGGTCATCGGCATCGAAGACGTGGACATCGGCGACACCATCGCTGACCTCGAAAACCCGGTCGCCTTGCCGCCGATCATCGTGGACGAGCCGACGCTGGAGATGGTGTTCCGCATCAACGATTCGCCGTTCTGCGGGCTGGAAGGCACCTACGTCACTAGCCGGCAGCTGCGCGATCGGCTCATGAAGGAGCTGCAATCGAACGTCGCCCTGCGCGTGCGTCCCGACGAGATCAAGCGCGACGAGTTCCACGTCGCCGGCCGTGGGCTGTTGCACCTCGGCATCCTGCTGGAGAACATGCGCCGCGAAGGCTTCGAGCTTTCCGTCGGCAAGCCGCGCGTGCTGAACAAGGTTGTCAACGGCGTCACGCATGAGCCGATCGAATACCTGGTGATCGACGCGCCGAACTCGGCGGTCGGTTCGGTGATGGAGCTGGTCGGCAATCGCCGGGCCGAGTGCGTGAAGATGGACAGCCGGAATGAACTGACGCACATGGAGTTCACGATCCCGGCTCGCGGCCTCATCGGCCTGCGCACGCGCCTGATGACGGCGACGAGCGGCGAAGCGATCATGCATCACAATTTCTTCGACTATCAGCCGATGCGCGGCAGCATTCCGTCGCGGCTCAACGGCGTGATGATCTCGACGGAGACCGGCCGCGTGACCGGCTACGCGCTGGACAATCTCCAGGAACGCGGCAACATGTTCGTCGCCCCCGGCGATCAGGTTTACGAAGGCCAGGTCGTGGCCGAACACTGCCGCGACAACGACCTGCCCGTCAACGCCTGCCGCGAGAAGAAGCAGTCCAACGTGCGGGCGTCGGGAACCGACAAGGCCATTCTGCTGAAGCCGCCGCGCGTGATGACGCTGGAGCTGGCGCTGGAGTACATCGAGGAAGACGAACTGGTCGAGGTGACGCCGAAGGGTATTCGGATGCGGAAGTTGTATTTGAAGGAGAACGACCGGAAGAAGTATTCGCGGCAGGCGAATTGATGGTTTAGCCGCCCGTCTCGGACGGGCGCGAGTCCCGCGCCGGTCCGAAACCAGCTGCCGAACTGGGGTGTTCACGTAGAGAGACCGGGTACGGCGGGCTCCATTTAATACTTCGAAGTGACTCTGCCATATTCCAACACCAAACGTACCTTGGCCTTCTGGTATTCAAGAAACCGCCATTGCCCTACCTCTCCGCGAATCAGTTCCACGTCAGGTTGCCCCAGGAGTCGATGCAACTCGTGCATTGTCATCCCAATCTGAACTTGGTCCCGCACGCGGATGAGAGCACTTATTTCAGCCGGAAGAGGTGCCGCTGACGTCGTGTCCGTTGAATTGTCGGCCGATACAATGCTGCTAACAACAAGAAGCATCGAGTACATGTTCGCCCTCCGTGGTGATTGCGTGGATTCACGCCTACTCCTGCAATTCGCCGCGATCCAGTACAGCCACACTTGTAACCGCCTCGAAGGTGCTGTACAACCGCAACTTCTTGGAGAGAATGTAGAAGTCCTCGGACCCGCCTGTACCCTTCTCCGAGACCGGCTCGAATGCGATGTTTTCCGGGTGCGCGATGATGACGCGATCACCGTTCTCCAACGTGAGTGCGAACGGACGGAACGGCACTGACCGAATTAGCCGCTGAATCTCCGTACGGACGGTATCGACGCGGGCCATGACTCCTCCAGATGTGTTGGCTGAGTTGTTTCAGAGATACTCAGCGGACCTCAACGACCGGCGCTACTTTGTGCCTCTTTACCGATGACAAAAGGTTCAGAGGAAGCTCTGTTTCCCGAGAATACTCCTCAAGCAGATCCTCGCCATCAAAGGCGATTCCGTGCGTCTGGCAAAGCTGTTTGGATTCCTGCAGGACGGCCAGCGCTTTGTCGAGGTTGCCGTTGTCGTGATAGAGCGTCGCCAGCAGGTCGAGGCGGTCGCTCAAGTCGCCATAACCGTAATCGCGCAAGACGAGTTCCTGGCTCGGCGCGAAACGCGCAAGATCATGGAGACGGCGAATCAGACGGACCTCGTTTTCCCGATGGTCGATGGCTTTTCGCAAGTCTCCTCTTGTTTCGTAAACCAACGACCAACATTCCTCGCCGAAGATCGCGGCGTGGTCCGAGGCCGACTTGCTCAGCAGTCGTGAAAGGCGTCCGGCGTAGGGACGTGCCTTGGCAAGCGCTTCGCGCTAGTAGAGCCAGTAAAGGAGCTTGTCGTAGAGGTATCGAATTTCGTCCCACGCCGGGGTTTTGCTCTTTTTTGGCGGAATGAAACGAAATGAGGCGGGCTGAAACGATTTGAGGTGGGCGTCAGTCGAGAAGCGGATAGATGACTACCGCACACACTTCTACACGATGATCGCCCGCCGCATTTGGGACGGCGCCGTAGCCGATGACTATTGCCAGCCTTCTGGAATCCGAGACCAGCCTTTCAGACGCATCAGGCATGCCTAAAATCCTCGCTACTTGCACCTCGTCCATGTTGTGCGTGATGAAGCTGGCAAGTACCCGGCCAGCCAGTCGGTAAGCGACGGTACGGGTTTTCTGCATGGCGAGGGCTTTGCACAGAAACCTGCCCTCTGCACAGAAACCCGCAGCCCCTGCACAGAAACCTCGGCGGCGTCAGTCGAGAAGAGGCGCGAACCACACCGCGCTCACTCCCTCAATGAAATCCCCCGTCGCGATGAAATCCCCCGTCGCGTTCTGCCGATGTGTAAAGATTGGTCTGCTCCCCAAAATGTGGTCCATGTGATATGAGAGTCTCTAGAGGCCCGTGCGGGCCGAGGAGACGAACGATGCAGAAGCACACTCCCGAACAGATCATCCCCAAGCT
>JBBQPD010000205.1:0-8404 GCA_038331535.1 Gemmatales bacterium
ACCAACATCACGAGCACCACCAGAAAGAGCGCGAGCACGAGAAGAAAGAGAAGAAGGCACACGAACACGAACAGGAAAAGAGTGCGCTGCCTTTTCGTCCGGTCTGGCTGCTCGCCATCGGCATCGTCCTCACGCTGGCGGCGGTGCTGATCTGGACGCTGTCGCGGCCGTAGGTTCTGTTCCGAAAGCCCCTCTCCCCCGTGCTCGGGGGAGAGGGGAGCAAGCGGATCAGACTCGTTGTTTCCGAATTTGAGTTGAATTAGCCGATGAAGGAGATCCAATGAATTGACGGGTGTCATGGTTGCTGAAGTTGTCCGCGGTGACGGCGTGTTTCGCCGCGCCGCTGGCAGCGGCCGAGAAGCCGGCGCGGGAAAACGCCAAGGAAGAGGCGGCCATTCTGAAGAATGCCGAGGCGTTCGTGGAAGCCTTTCACAACGGCGACGCGAAGGCTCTTGCCGCCTTCTGGACGCCGGACGGAGACTACACCATGACCTGGGAATCCAAGGACCGCACCGAGGAAGGCAAACCGCTGCCCGACGTCAAGCCGATCAAGCTGAAACGGGCGAAGTGATGACCGAGAGTCGCGAAACGTAAACGGGTCGATAACTCAAGGAGATGACAAATGAATCGACAGTTTCTCTTCGTCGCGCTTGCGGTCGCTATCGCCGCGCTGGGAACGGCCTCGAAGGCCCAGGCATGGGGTTGCTATCATGCCGGCTACACGCACGTCGGCGCCGGCGGTGTTTCCCACTACGGCTACATGGCGGCGCGCGGTCCCTATGGTTCGTACTAGGGTGGCCGTTCCGTCTATGGAACGTCTGGCAGCGTCTCGCATTACGGCAGCAGCGTTGGAGTCAGCTACCACGGAGGCGTGTCGTTGAGACGAAGGTCGTCGATGAAGCCGAACTCGGTGACGGAGGAGGGTTGGCGGATCGGCGTGATGACGTGGACTTCGACGGTCGGCGCCACCGACGTGATGAAGCCGCCGCGGCTGCGATAGACGAAGTACCCGACCCCAACGTCGTTGAACAGGATGATCGATTCCGCGCTCGCCACGGGTAGCGTGATGGAACTGAAACCTTGAACGAAGAAGTCGCCGTTGGTGAGGAGGAAGGCTCCGTAGGGCTGCATGTACATCAAGGTGGAGGGACCAGGTTCGATCTTCTTCGAGGTCGCGGTGGGAAACGTCAGGGTCGCACCGGCGGACAGCAGAGCGCCCCTGTCGCGGTTTTCCCACAAGATGGCCTTGGCGACAGCGGTGACGTTGCCGAACTCGGTGGTGTCGCCGCCGGCGTCGCCCGGAGCGACCGCGACCCCCGGCACCGGGTTCAAGACGAAGCCCTTACCCTCGGAAGTCAGGGTGTTGACTGGGACACGCCGTCCAAGCGAGACACGGCCGTCCATGACGGTCTTCTCGAAGCCGAAGACATTGCGATATAGATCGACGTGGTTGAAGTCCGAAGTCGGCCGGTCGAAGCGGTCGTGGTCGATGTTGTTGTAATAGTTGAACTTGTAGAAGACGCGATCGACGGGTCGAGGGCTTTCCCCCTCGGCGATCTTGATGTCCGAGGCCAGGTTGGCGACGATGCGGCCGAAGTCGCCGAGCATAAAGGGCGTGAACTGGTCCGAGGCACCGTCACAGGCCGTGTTCGGGCAAGAGTCACACGGCGGGGGCATAGGGACTTCGCGCCGACAGAACGGGCATGACTTGCGGGTTGGTGCCCGAGTGAGGAAGCAGTTGGTTTCCGGAGGGCACGAAATTGGCTGGAGGGTTTGTAGGGGCAAATTGTTGAGCCTGGAGCGGAAGCGCTGCCAGCAACAGACCGCCAATCGCCTGCACGAATTTCGTTCTCTCGCTCATCGTCCTCTCCCAGTTTCTGCTAGACCTCAGAACCAGCCGACGCATGGAAGACCAGGGAGCGCCTCCGTTGGCTTTATCGGCAATTCTGAATGTAGCAATTAAGTCGAGTTTGACGGCTTGTAGAGAATCTCCGTCGACGCGCGGAACGCGCCAACTTCTGCGTATGTCAAGGGTGCGGTAGAAAGAACAGAAACGTGACGACAACAAAAATCGGCACGAGGACCAGCACGGCGTAAACGCTGTAGCCGAAGAACGACGGCGGTCGATAACCGGACTGCTCGGCGATGGCCTTGACCATGAAGTTGGGCCCGTTGCCGATGTAGCTCAGCGCACCCATGAACACGGAGCCGCAGCTGATGGCTTGCAACACCATCGGGCCATTGAGGCCGGCCACGCGGTTCTCGACCAGCAGGTTGAATTCGTTCGACCCGGCCGCCAGGGTGGCGAAGGCGAGGTAGGTTGGGGCGTTGTCCAGTGCGGAGGAGAGCAGGCCGGTCACCCAGAAGAATTGCCACGGCTGCGTCATGCCCAGTTCACGACCGTGCGCCTCCAACAGTTGCAACGCCGGCACCATCGTCACGAAAATGCCGGCGAATAGGATCGCCACTTCGGTGATGGGCGCCCAGGTAAAGCCGTTCGCCGCGCGCAGTCCGCGCGGCGTGAAGTACAACGACAGACCAGCCATGAGGAGCATGACCAGTTCGCCGCCGAACAGTTTCCAAAGCCGATCCAGCAACGGCGGTAGCGATTCGGATTCGATCAGCACGGCTCCCATGATGCCGACCAGGAACAGAAGATTGATCTTGCCGTCGAGGCGCACCGGTTCCGGCTTCTCTGTAGGTACCACGGATACAGGCGGCTCGTCGCGAAGGGCGCGGGCGTCCCAGACGACGAATACGGCCAGCACCGAGCCGGTGACGACCAGGTATTCCGCCCAAAGCCCTAGCGTCCAGGTGAAGGGGACGCCGTTGAGGTAGCCCATGAACAAGGGCGGGTCGCCCAGCGGCGTCAGACAGCCGCCCAGGTTGCTGACGAGAAAGATGAAGAAGACCGGCAGGTGGACGTTATTCTTCCTGTTGGCGTTGATCCGCAAGAACGGCCGGATCAGCAGGACGCTCGCGCCGGTGGTGCCGATGATGTTGGCCAACAGTGCCCCGAAGCCGAGAATGCCGGCGTTGGTGAGCGGCCGGGGCGTAAGGTCGCCGCGCACCACCACGCCGCCGGCCACGGTGTACAGCGCGCCGAGCATGACGATGAACGAGAGGTATTTGCCCATCTCGTGGCCGAGCGGGTAAAGCGTCTTTTGGCCGGTCGTCGCGCGCAGATAGACCAGGTACGCGATCACGGGCACGGCCAGCACCACGACCACAATCGCCTTGTTCTTATCTTTGTGCCAGAAGTGTTCGGCTGCGATGGGCAGCACGGCGATACAAAGGAGCAAGAGGCAGAACGGGACGATGCTCCAGACCGGTAGGTCCAACGGCGCGTGACCCGCAGCCGAGGCGAAGGACGGCACGGCGACCAGGATCATCAGGGCTGCCAACATCAAGCAGAGAAACCCGTGCCGCGAATCGTTCATGACGATGTCTCTCGCCAGCGTCGCTAGACCGACCTGAACCACGACCGGAGGTAAGCGATCAGGCCCAGTTGAGAGATCGCGACCCAGACGAAGACCGCCGTCAGGACGATCGGCCCGATACGGATCCAGTGGAGCGCCCGCGCCCGCAGCATCGCCACTTCTGCCTGGACGCCGCCGACTTTCGTCTTGAATTCCGCCACCCAGGCAAGGACGCGGTCCAACAACTCTTCCATCCGCGCGGTCGTTTGGGCCAGGTCGCCGGCGTTGCCGTCGGCCCCTGATTGCTGAAGAAGGCTACTCAGCTGCTGCGAGGTTTGCGTGAAATCGGCGAGCGAATCGTGGACTTTACTGAGCCTGTCGGTGTCGAGCGCGCTGATTAAAGAACCGTCGGTGGATAGACACCGCAAGCTCCTTAATCTTATTTGGTAACCGTTCACCTGGCATTCAGGCGCAGCTGCCAGCCTGTCCGGTTTGTACGATGGCAGCATGGCCGAGCTAACCTGCCCTGGATGCCTGGAACGCGCTCGGCGCATCGCGGCTCTCGAACGCCGCGTCGCCGAACTCGAAGCGCTCGTGCGCGATCTCTTGGCTCGCCTGGGCACTAATGCCTCCAACTCCTCCACGCCGCCAACCCGCCGCAGGCTCCCAAGCCCGTCACCAAGGCACCGACCGGCCAGAAACCCGGAGCCCAGCCCGGTCACGCCGCCCATCTCAAATGCCGACTGCCGCCGCAACGCGTCACGCAAACCATCGCCTTCGTCCCGCTTCCTTCTTGGAGTCGATCAGGGCGATGAGTCGGGCCACAGCCTTCGTTTGCGCCGCCGCGAGCAGACCCAGCCCGCGCGCAAACATTTCCGCCCGTGCCTCCGACACACGACGCCGGAACGATTCGTTGCGCTGCCAGCGGGCGATGGTACGACGGTCTACGCCGGCCATGGTCGCAGCAGGTGTGATCGAGGAACCGGAGGTCAACAAAAGAATGGCCTGGTCCGCTCGCGCACGCTTCTTTTCGGCTTTGTCTGGGGCGGTTTTCGGGATATTTTGCGACATGGGGTGAATTCTGGGTGTGTCATCCTGAACGGTTACGTCGGGCGGGGGAAAGGTCCGGCCAGACCGCCTCACCGAGACGGCGTGGCCGTGTTCCTTCAGGCAGCGGCCGGGGCCAATTGGGCCACAGCGGCGAGCGACCGCTCTGCCATCTCCTGCCATTTTCCGAGACGCCAGCCAGCAGCTCGTCGTAAGAGGGAGCGGTCATCGGGGAACCTCGCCGCGTCGCGCCTCGTGCAGCTGCGCTTGATTGTGGCGACGCGACCGCCCCGCGGCAAGGGGCGCTAAACAAGTACAATTATGTTACCGCCTTCACGCGCCGATAGTTCGCGTCCAGTTCCGGGCCGAGCAGCACCAGCGCAGCGATGCGGCGGATGATCTGCGTGACGTAGCCGACTTCGTCCACCGTCAAAAGCCGCCAAGAATCAGTACCATTACAAAATCCTTCAACACGCGCATGAGACGAGAGATCAGCGACGTACAGAGAACGCTCCGCCTCGACACGGAAGCCCTCATCATCGGATACGCCATGAGTCGGCTCGACGTGGAATATTTCCGATACCGAAATGCGCGCAGCTGGCGCGCAGTGTATGAAGAAGCGGCCCAAGCATTAGCCGTTCGCGCATCGAGTATCAAGAACTTGCGCGATGAGTTCGATCCCTTTCACAACAACAGCAGGCGTGGCTGGCATCAGCGTCCGATCAAACCGAGCCGCCAGCGGGTCTTGGAAGATCTGCAGGATTTAAGCAATGATGCCCTAATGGCACTTGTTGACAGAAGTATCCTTCGGGACGAGGAAGCTACGGCGGAAGCGGTTGATTCGTTGACGGCAGTACCGCGAATCGCTCAAAATGTTGCCGAGCGATTACTGACAGGACGGCGGGCAGAGGAATTCTTTCTTACCCATAGCGAGAATCTCGTTGGCGTCAAGAAGACGGAACTCGTGGATCATCGACAATCGGCTTGTGGGTTCGATTTCGCCGTCGATGGACGGCCCGAACTGCGAATCGAAGTCAAGGGATTAAAACCGATCGAGGGGGAGATTCTCTTCACTGACCGGGAATGGACAGAAGCGAGGTCCAGCCGCGACAATTACTGGTTGGTGGTCATCGGAAACCTGATTTCTGTTCCTCAGGGCAAGGTTGTGCATAACCCTTACCACGTCCTCGAAGCGCGTTGTTCTTATCAAGTTACTGTCGCAGCAGTCTGGCGATCCAGAGTTTCCGTTGCCGGTTAGCTCTTCTTGCGAAATGGAGACTTCTTTCCACGATCCTGTCAATCGTTGATCTTGTGTGTGGACGCTCTATGACATGCGTCGACATTTTGATGGCGAAAGTATGAACCATGAAAGACGTTGTAGCTGTACTGGGCGAATGGAAGTCTGACGGCCCGATTCATGTCGAACTTGTGGCCAGCGGCATCAAAGACGCTGGCCACAATCGGACGAGAGAGGTTGGACTCAAAGCAATGGCGAAGGCCTTGGCCAGCTGCCCGCCTTTGTCTGCGGATTGCGTTATTCTGCCCAATCATCCAGACACGGGGGTTCAGGAGTTGGCCAGTTCGTCCCCTTTTTCTACGGAGTGCGTGGGACCGGTGAGCATCGAGGTCGAGAGTGACGAGGGTTCGCTCACCCTATTCCTGAAGATCGGGTCCGTGACCGTCAAGGTCGTCATCCGAGCCGATGCCGAGAGTATCGCCGACAACGCCGATGTGATGATCGACGAGCATGTTAACTAATCGTGTGCCCGAGACGGTGTCGCCCTCACAGATCGTCTTCCGCATGACTCTGCACAGCATCCGCAATCACGAGCAGGGTCAGCGGCAGCCGAGTTGGCCAGCAGTGGTCAAGCTCGCGCTCGCATTAGGTGTTTCGACGGACGTTTTTGCCATTTGCGAGTTCGAAGCTGGAAGCGAGGAAGAATCAAACGCGAAGAAAACGGGCGAGGCAGACCGCTAACAGACTATAGGGCCGCCATCATGTCCGCACTTCGCCGTTTCTCGGTGGACGAGTACCACCGCCTGATTGACGCCGCCATTCTGACCGACGAAGACAAGGTCGAACTGCTCGAAGGTTACGTGGTGCAGAACTCGCCGCGCAATCCGGCGCACGATGGTACCATTGATCTGGTCAACAGCTGTCTGACCGGTCATCTGCCCGCCGGATGGTGCCTGCGCATTCAATCTGCCGTGACGCTGACCGACAGTGAGCCGGAGCCGGACGTGGCCGCCGTCCGTGGCAACCATCGCTCTTACCTCAGCCGTCATCCCCATGCATCGGACGTTGGCCTGATCGTCGAGATCGCGAACACCTCTCTGGACCGCGACCGTGAGGACAAGACGCGCATCTACGCGCGGGCGGGCGTCCCCTACTACTGGATCGTAAATCTGCCCGATGCGTGCGTGGAAGTCTACACGCAGCCGTCCGGCCCTGCCGCGAGACCGGGTTACGCACAGCGGCAGGACTACGGGGCGGGCGATGCGATCCCACTCCTTCTCGATGGGGCGACAGTTGGGACCGTGGCTGCGGCGGACCTTCTTCCGTGACGGCACTGGCGAACACTGCCTCCTCACGGCTGGATGCAACGGGACAGATCGGTTAGACTAAAGCCAGATGAGAAGACGCTGAGCCGGAAAGGAGGTATTCATGTCCGCACCTGCACATCGGACGCCCACTCAACTCGTCGCCGAGCGCGACAACTACCGGGAGGCTCTTCAAGAACAGATTCGCCGTCGGCCGTCGTTCACCGATCGAGAACTGGCGGCCTTGAAGGCCGTGGGTGTTTCCTTCGACCCTCAGTCAAGACAACTCCGACTCGCTCCCGTCAACGGGACCGCGAGCGATCTGGCTGCCGAGTGTCACGCTTACGAGCAAGCGCTCCTCGCCCTCGTGGGGGAGGAGAATTTCACCTTCACGGCGGAGGAGTTGCGCGATATGGAAGCGTCCGGAACCACTCTCCAGGATCTTATCGCTGACGTCAACGTGAGGGTGACAAACAGGCGGCGGCAGAGAAACGGATCATGACCCCCGGCCCCGGCAATTCCTATCGGGTCATTCCTTCGGCAGCCCTGCTTGCCCAACTCCGAACCATGGCCGACCGGGCCGTGGACGGCGGCTTGGACGAACAGTTCTCCGACTGCCTCCGGCGCATTCAGGACATGCTGTCCCGAGAGCCGCTCAGCTGGGGGGAAATCCGGTTCCACCTCCGACACCTCGGACTGGCCATGTGCCACGGCGCGACCTCAATGCTTTACGTCCGCTTCGGAGTGGATGAAGGACGCAAGCTCGTCTTTATCCGGGATATTCTCCCGTGGTCGCGATACGATTTCTTGGTTGGACCTTGATCGCCTGCTCTATCCCTTGTTTCAAACTCCACACTTCCGTCCCAGATACTGGGTTACGTCGTTCCGCACGATCTCTCCGCGGAAATCCTCCCGTATCATCCCTCTCGACGGCGACGGACTGGCTGACCGTTGTGTTAATGCGCCGTCACTGATCGCATCCTGAGCCGGGCTGACGAATACCGGCGGTCCGCTGCGCGGAAATAGGCCGACTCTCTGCTGGCAGGGAGAGATTACCGCAGTCTGATAGGTTGTGGGGAGTCGAATTCCGGGGAAAATAATCGACAATCCGGGCAGTCCCATCAGGGAGTCAACCCGTGCGTCGGAGTGGCGGACATGCTCGGCTACAGGCGCAGGATCATGACCGGCATGGACTTACGTTGACAAGTATGTCCGCCAAGCGTGGCGGACATACTTGAAGAGTGGCGGACATCGTCCCGAACCTCGTCAATCACGATGTCACTCCAGCACCTTCTTCGCCGCCGCGGGCACCTCGACTTTCGTCTTGCCGACGCCGTCCACGGTCACGGTCTTCGTCATGACGCCGTCCACGTCGGCGTTGCCGCGGCGGCCCTTCA
>JBBQPD010000206.1:0-8371 GCA_038331535.1 Gemmatales bacterium
ACGAGCTGATGACGGTGATCTTCTTTAGCGTCCCGCGCTGGTGGGCCGCGACGGCGGCGTCGAAAACCGCTCCGGTGATGCGCTCGTTTTCGGCCAGGAGATCGTAGGCGTATTCGTGGAAATAACTTATACCGCCGATCCGGGCCGCACCGGCAACGACGTGATCCGCGTCGCGCAACAGGTCTTCGAGGAGTGGAACATCCTTGGCGTCACCGGTGACGAAGCGATAGGCGGGATTGCCGAGCGTGCTTTGACGGACCTTGCCATACTTGGAGAAGTTGTCGAGGCCGATGACTTCGTGGCCGGCATGCAGCAACTCTTCCACGAGGTAGCCGCCGATGAAGCCGGCGGAGCCGGTGACGAGGATTTTCATGCGTGTCTCAGGGGGATCAGGATTCGCCAGCTAGTGTTTTTAGGTGGATGAAAACGCGATGCAACTTTCCGTCCACATCAAGTGCCTGGCGGCGCGCCTTCTCAAATAAAGCTGCAATGTCACCCACCTCACTATCCCCGGATGGGCGGAATTGGTCCAAAAGCGTACCGTCGCGGTCGAGAAGTACCAGCAGATAGCACGGCGACTCCGGCACCATTGAGATCCGGACCATCCCCATGTCAAATACCGCTCGAAAGGAATCCTCGTCCGCAGTCGTGTTCCATCGAAGTGCCTTCCTGTCGGTGGCTACGTTGACTACCCGCAGCAACTCGTCGAAACTAGGTGCTGTTTGTGCAGGCATCGATTCTCCTGCCCGTTTGAAGACTCCGCCGAATGATCGTCGGCGGCTTACATTTTGACCCGTTCAAGTTGATTACCGTTCAGGTTCGCAAAGGTTACGGGAAGCCCGTCGAGCTTATGACGCAACTGCTCGCGATACCAGCCGTACCAGTATTTGAAGGGATCGCGTTTCGCCATCTCCTCTTGGCCTTGGTGCCCGTCGTTATAATACTCTTTCCTGGCGTACAACAGTTGATAGTGGGCCGTTGGTCCTTTGGGATGCGTCGTGACAATCAGTAGAGGGACTGGCGATTCATCTGCGCGGGAAGCAAGCCAGCGCTCGTAGCCTCCGCAGTCTTTGAACACGATCCGGGAATCACTTGAATTGATGCTCTCGTATTCGACCACGCAGAGGGGACGATCCCGATCATCCCATAGAACTGCGTCCGGGTGCCAACGTTGTGCTCGACCGCGCAGCAGAGCTTTATTCCCGGTAACGGCGCTAACTCCTTTGAGTCCTCCGGCCACCTGATGAATCAATTTGATCGTTCGGGTATGACAACAGCGACTCGGGCCGAACACGTACCGGTAGTCTGTGAAGAGCTTGGAATGAAACAGCCGATGGCTGCTGATTCGCGTTGCAAGTCCGTTTACTAACTGGTTTGCGATATTCATGAATTCCACCGCTGACAGTCGGCAACACACAGATCGTTTCCGCTGCCCAATTCCATTCTCCACATCTATTCTTGCGCGGGCAATACCCCCTGCTCATCCGCTTCCGGAAAGGATTTCCGGCGCGTTGAAGTCTGGCAGTGTGTTCCGTCGGCCTTTCTTCGGTTCGATGCCGGCAGCGTGAGTCAGTAACCCCACGGCTTTCTCCAGCTCGCTTTTTGCCCCATTTTGGTGGCCAGAACGATGCAAGCCACGAATATGCTGCATCGCGTCGTCGATGGAATACGATCCGTCAATGCCGCTCAATAGCAGGTCAACGTACTGACGAAACCAGCGGTCGGCCGTTTCCTTCTTGCTCTGCTTCTGGAAGCACAAAGCCAGCCGGTACACGCAATCTGTCTTCAGGCTTTCGGTCCACTCGTTACTCTCCCAGCACGGATCGTCGTCACTCGTCTTCTTGCTTTCCAACAGCCACGTGTAGGTTTTGATGGCCTGGCCGTGCTTTCCCAGTGCGTCAAGCGTGCCGGCAAGGTTCCAGAGTGTCAGCGGACAGTCGGAGACGATCTCCCGAGAGGCGAGAAAGAGCGGCAGCGCTTCCTTGTAGCGGCGTTGCTCATAAAAGGTCACGCCAAGCTGCGTCAGGAGCCAGTGGTTGTCGGGGTCGCTGGCTCGTTCCCTTTCGAGGAGTTCGCGGGCCTCTTTCCACTTGTCTCGTTGAAACAGATCCCAAATAAGAACGTCGAGTTTAATCTTGGCCATGAGTGTCACCCTTCCGGTCGCGGGCGGCGGCGCTTGCGACGTTGGCTCTTTCGGCGTTGATCGCCCTTTTCCTTCCCGGCGTCCTTCTTCTTGCGGGCCTGACCCTTCTCGTGCTGCTCACAGCTGGATGGGCGCGCATTTTTCTGATGTTCTTCGCTCATTGAGCTCTTACGGCCTCGTACTCCGGCCTGCACCGTACCTCGATCGTCATCGCTTCCGGATCGTATTCGTCACATCGATCACCGGACACTCGCTCGGGCCGAACCTGTATGCTCGACATCTTCGGTCAAATCCTGGAAGGAACCGGATTATCGAATTCAAAACTGGCAATGGACTTCTTCAACTCAGTGGGTGTGAGAAGGATAAGTAAGCTGATCTCCGCCTCCACATCTTCCGGCAGTTGATCCAGTATCTTCCACAATTCGTCTTCGCGATCAGCAAGGCTTTGACCCACAAAGTCCGGATCGATGATCCGAATCCTCACGGAGACAGAATTATGTCGGTACGCTTCAATCGTTGCAGTGGGGCGAGATGCGCCATACTCTTCGAGTGCCCGGACGATCTGTTTCAGGATCCCGTCAGGACGTTTTGTTCGCAGTTTGACGGCCATCTTACATTCTCCCGTCAGCCCATTCGACGACGACCATCACCGACTCGATGAACGTGTTGGCCGCGCCTCGTCGTACGTTGCTGGTCGAATAGCGCAGATCGGTTGACCAAGTGGCGACACGCGCCAGATGTCGAGTCACGTCGCGAGCGATGGCCGCGCCAACACTACGACGATACAAATCGCGAAGCCACTCGATGTTGTGGGCACGAGCGCCTCGAAATTCCTT
The DNA here is from genome assembly GCA_038331535.1 of Gemmatales bacterium. GTDB lineage: Bacteria > Planctomycetota > Planctomycetia > Gemmatales > Gemmataceae > JBBQPD01. The sequence continues at coordinate 2,980 of JBBQPD010000206.1, forward strand.
CATGATTTCCTTGCGCAGCCGTGGAGTTACGCTTGTCAGGACCAACGCCTTCAGGAAACATTCTACCGTATAACCGGCCAGGTACACGGCCCCTGTTGTGCGGCCGGCCGCCAATAACAGTTCCGCATCGGCGAACCGTTGCTTGGCTGCTCGATAGAAAAGACGCGCCTCCGCCTGTCGTGGCAGCCCCATCGCTCGCACCTCCGAACAGGCGGTCCCTCATCTCTTCCTGATCGTATTCGTCACATCGATCACCGGTTGCTTGAACGTCAGCTCCTTGTAACAGTCGTGCGGCGTACCGACTATCAACAAGTCAGCCTTGTCCAGCACTTCCGCCAGCGGCGTCAGCTCCGCGTCGGGGACGTACGGATCGGTACAAAGGACGTGACGAGCCTCCATCAGCAGCACTTTGCGCAGTTTGTAAGACAGCGAGCTGCGCGGGTCGTCGCTGTTCGGTTTGAACGCCATGCCGAGGACGCCTACCGTCATCTCCGCCAGCGGATAAGCGCGCTTGATGTCCTGCACCATTAAGTATGGCAGCCCCTCGTTAATCATCATCGCCGCCTGGCCGAGGACGAATGAGCCGTGATTGAAGGCGCCAAGCTGCATCGTGTCTTTCAGCAGACAGGGACCGGCGGCCAAGCCGGGGCGCGCCAACGAGGACATGCGCGGGTAGTCTTCCTTGAGCGCGCCGTAGATCTTGTGAAAGTCGGCCTCGAAGTGCTGCGACATCACGTAGAACTGGTTGGCGATGGCGAAGTTGATGTAACGCCAGGCGTTGCAGAACAGCTTTGCCAACTCGGCCTCGACGGGGCGCAGGAACAGCACCTTGGGGCAGATCAGGCGGAACAGGTCGGCGGCGCGCTCGGCGGCGCGCGGCGTCACGCCGGCAACGAGTTGGGGCAACACGTCCAGTTCGTGCAGCGACTGGCCCTGAACGATGCGCTCGGGGCAGTAGGCCAGGTCAACGTCTTCGCGGCCGTGCTGCTCCAGCTGGCGGGCGAGGCGGTCGGTCATGCCGGGGAAGACGGTGCTGCGGAGAATGAGGAGTTGACCCGGCCGGACCTGATCGAGCAGCTTGCCCATCGAGCGGTCGAACTCGCCGACGGACGGGTCCAGGTACTCGTCAACGGGTGTGCCGATGGTAACGATTACACTGGCCGCGTCTTCCAGAACGGCAGGGTCGGTTGTGGCCTTCATGCGGCCGTCGCGCACCGCCTCGGCAAGCAGGGCGTCGGCTTCGTCCTCCTGGAACGGCATTTTGCCCGCGTTGACCAGCGCCACGCGCTCGGGCGAAGTGTCGAGCAAATCGACCTGGTAGCCTTTCCGCGTGAACGCCAATCCCAGCGGCAACCCGACGTGCCCGCAGCCGCCGACGATGGCCAGCGGTCCGGTCGAGAGCGGGTTGGCGTTCGCGCCGGCGACGGCAGGAAGCGACTGGGGATTGTTCGTGGTGGGATTCATGACTGGTACACCCTCGTCTCCGTTCTGTGCTCCTTTGTTTGTACCGTTGCCCGGAGAAGCCGTCAACGAAGGCAGCGGTAGAATGAGTCTCCGGGAGGGGACGTCTGCGGTAACCGTGCGGGCGGGAACGATTTCGCGGGGATCGGCGAGCTTCCCCTGGTTCATTCCGGTTTTGTCGAGGCCCGTTCAGAGATCGTCCAGCTTTGGTAGCCTTCTCGTACAAGGAGTTACGTCCATTGAGGTAGACAAAAGTGGGGGGCGCAGCTGCACTGACGGTGGATACTACTCTCCGTCCTTCGCAGGAGTCCCCCGATGGCTACTGTACGCGCCGTCACCGCTGCCGTCTCTCTGACGGTGCTCTTGGTGCGGCCCCCTTGGGACGACAACCATCCCGCCCGTCTCGAACGGGGCTCCCGTCTCGAAGCCGATCACCGCGCCCGTGTCCTCGACGCCGTCGTGGACCGCTTTGACCTGGCGCCCCTCTACAACGCCTACGCGGGTACCGGCTCGTTACCCTATCGTCCCGACTTGCTCCTCAAAGCCGTGCTCTACGAAATCCGCAACGGTCGCCACAGCCCCGCCCAGTGGGCACGCGCCGCCCGCAGCAGTGAGCCGGTCCGCTGGCTGCTGCCCGGCTGTACCCCCGCGCGCTCCTGCTGGTACGCCTTCCGCGACCGCTGCGGCCCGTGCCTCGATGCCCTCAACCAACAGGTCCTGGCCGAGATTCAGCGCCAGCAACTCGCACCGGGCACGCGGGCCGCTCTGGACGGTACCAGCGTGGCCGCGGACGCTTCCCGGCATCGACTGGTCAACGCCAGCACCCTGCAGCGTCGCCTCGACCAGCGGACAGCCGCCGTGGCCAACGACGCACAGGGCCAAGCCCCGTCGAGTCCGGCGCCGGGCTGGCAGGCCAAGACGCCGCGTGGCCGCCAACAGCAACAGCAGCGTTTGCAGCAGCGTCTGGAGCAACTGCGCCGGCAAAACCAGCAGCGTGCCCAATCGAAACGCCGGCCCGACGACAAGGTCGTCATCAGCCTGTCGGACCCGGAAGCCGTGCTGGGCCGCGACAAAGAAGGGGTGTTTCGGCCGCTGTACAACGTGCAGGTGGTGCGCGATCTCGATAGCCCGTTTGTGTTGGGCTACGACGTCCTGAGCCAACGCAACGATGCCGGCGCGCTGGGGCCGCTGCTGCAGCGCGTGCAGACGTTGTGCGGGCGATAGCCGCAGCAGTTGCTGGTGGACTCGGCCTACACCGGTGGCGCCGATCTGGCGGTGGCGGCGGCGGCGGGCGTCACGGTGTACGCGCCGTGGCAGGCGCACGATTTCAGCGCGGCGACGAAGCAGCCGCCGAAACAACTCCCCAAAAGCGTCTTGGTCTGGCAGGCAGCCGAGCAGGTCTATCCGTGTCCGGCTGGACAGACGTTGACGGCCGAGACGACCAGCCACGGGCCAGTTCCGCGGCGGTGCGTTTGACGACCTACCGCTGTGCGGCGGAGCACGGTCGCGCCTGTCCGCAGCGCCCGCCGTGCTGTCCGCAGTCGACGACCGGTCGGACTATCAGTCGCACGGAACACGAGAGCTTGCTGGAAGAACTGCGGCAACGGCTGGCCACCCCGGAGGCGAAGGCACTCTATCGTATGCGTCGGCAGACGGTGGAACTGGTGAATGCGGATTGGAAGCAACACCGGCGTCTGCGGCGTTTGTGTAGCCGCGGCCGGGAGCGTGCGCGCTGCCAGGTGGGCTTGCAGGTGCTGGTTCATAACCTGGTGTCGCTGGTGGCGGAAGAAGGGCGGCGCGCCGCGGGGACAAGCGCCACCCGGCTTCCCGCCCGAACTCCTTTGCCGATCATCACCTGAAAGCTGGACGATCTCTGAACGGGCCTTTGCCGCGGAGCAGTAATAGACCCTTGAAAGGCCGGCCTACCCTCAGAGGGTCGCTACGCGACCGAAAATCTGACCTTGGGCACGGAAGTTATTTCTTGCCTGTTCTTCAGCGATCTCCGGTCGCTGTCGCTCCCGGCTCCTTTCTCTCAGAGTAGAACGACGATGTCTCTTTTCCCCCATCGATGCGCGTCACTGCCCCAGCGCGTGACGAACGACCGCCAGCAGGTCGGGTATTTTGAACGGCTTCTGCACGAAGCCCGTGATCCCGAGGCCCGCGGACTGGAGCGTCACCTCCGCGACGCTGAAACCGCTCATGAGCACGATCGGGAGGTCCGGCCTCAACTCCCGCAACGCCCGCGCGGCTTCCAGTCCGCTCATCCTCGGCATGGTCAGGTCCAGAACGACGGCGTCGATCTGCTGCTGGTGCGCGCGGAACACCCTCAAGCCTTCCGGGCCGTCCCCGGCGACGTGTACGGCGAGGCCCGCCTGTTCGCAGATGCGGGCCACGAGGTCGCGAACGCCCTTCTCGTCGTCGATCACCAGGACCGTGCCGATCCCCCGCCACCCCTCCGACTGCCTGGGGACGGCCGGCGGCGCCGCGGTCTTCGTCGAGCAGGGGAGGAGGAGGAGGAACGTACTCCCCTTGCCGGGTTCGCTGCGGACCTGGAGGGAACCGCGGTGCCCGCGGGCGATGCCCTGGACGACCGCCAGGCCCAGTCCCCGGCCGGTGAACTTCGTGGTGAAGAAGGGGTCGAAGATCTTTTCGATCACGTCCGCCGTCATGCCGCACCCCGAGTCCGCCACCTCCAGGAAAACGGACGGCTCCCCTGTCCGGTCTGTCTTCGGAGGGGAAGAGCGCGGCGCCTGGTGGTCGGCCTGAATCAATCCCGTGCGCACGCTGATGCTCCCGCCGCTGTCCGCGATGGCCTCGGAGGCGTTCGTGACCAAGTTGATGACCACCTGGCGAAGTTGCGTGGCGTCGGCCTCGACGGGAGGGAGCGCGGGGGCCAAGTCGTACCTGAGTTCGGCATGGTTCGAGACCGCCGCTCCCAGCAAGCCGCCCATGTCGCGGATGAGGCGGGACAGATCGACCGCCTGGATGACGAAACGGCCCTTGCCCGCGTAGGCCAGGATCTGCTGCACGAGATCGGCGGCGCGGCGCGCGTTCTTGCCGACTTCTTCGAGCATGGGGGCGGCGGGGGAGCCGGCCGGCAACAAGGCGCCCGCAAGCTCCGCGTATCCAAGGACGGGTGTCAGCATGTTGTTCAGGTCGTGCGCGATTCCCCCGGCCAGGACGCCCAAACTCTCCAGTTTTTGAGCCTGGAATATTTGGGCCTCCAGCTCACGCCTCTCCTGCTCGCTCCGCTGAATGGTGTCGATGAGCTCGTGCTGTCGGACGGACGACACCACCAGCGCCTCGTTCATCGCCCGCGCCTGCCGGCGAAAGATCGCCGCCTCTGTCGCGTCCGTCACCCGGATCATAACGCCGGCCGGCAGCTCGTCTGCCCCGAGGATCGGCCACACCTCGTACGACCAGTAGGCGGGGGGCGTTTGGTGGTGTACCTGCTCCGCCAAAGTCTCCGGCCGGCCCGTTTGGAACACGCGGTCGAGGAGTGGCGCACACTCGTTCCCCGCCCCTTCCGGCACGGCCTCGGCGAACGGGCGGCCGAGCAGTTCCGTTGCCGTTTTCCCGGCCAGGCGAGCAAAAGCAGGGTTGAGGTAGCGGACGACGTGTTTCGCCCCCTCGACGGCCACCGTGGGCTGGGGCGACCGCTCCGAGAAATACCGACACAGGCGGGTCATGTCGAACGGTTCCGCCTCCGCGGCCGGTACCGCTTCCGTGTTCATGACGCACTCCGAGTGCTGGGGGTCAAGGCCCCCCTCGAAGTCTTCGGTTCCCGCGACTCCGGGACCGGCTGGGTGGCACGCCCTGAGCGAAGCAAAGGACGTGCCGCCCAGCTGCACAAGGAAGGCATACCGTCGTTCGCTGAATTCTACGATGAGGGATTGGCGAGCCGGGTGCGGGGGCGGCGCGGCGGGGGGGG
>JBBQPD010000207.1:0-8366 GCA_038331535.1 Gemmatales bacterium
TGTCCAGCACCTGAATCGGCTGAGCGCGGGGATGAGGGGTGGAGGAGAGCTGCTTGCTTCCATCAAGTGCTCGCCTTCGACACCCTAATGTCTCGCTCGGCCCAGCCGGCTACGTTTGCAACAACTCGAGTGCGGTAGCCGGTCAAGAGGTTGCGATTTGGACGCCCTTCCAGAATGCAACATAGCCGGCGATGTTTTTCGCGGCCGGCAGCGGCTTGGAGTAATACCAGGCGGCATCCTTGTTCTCCTGGCCGTTCACGACGACATCGTAGTAGTTAGCCGTGCCTTTCCAGCCGCAGACGGATTGCGTGCTGCTCTCCCTGAAGTATTGGCGCTGTAGCGCTGCGGGCGGGAAATAGTGATTGCCCTCGACGACCTCGGTTCGATCGCTTTCGGCGAGCACGGCGCCGTTCCAAATGGCCTTTGTCAAAGATAGCTCCTGGTAGAAGTCAGATGGGCAACTCTCGTGATCCGGTAATTGTAGTCGCCCGACCCGCCTGAAAGGAGAGTCGGCACAGGGCGACTGGACCGTCGGTTCGTCCCAATCCCCCCACCACCATGAGATGAGCTTCGCCGACTGCCTTCGCGGTGCGGTCGAGGTCGCAGCGGTCTGTCGGTCCCACCCTCTCAAACGGCACGGCGTGATGCTCGGTGCAAATTGGCAGAGGAGGAACTCTGAGAGGCGCTAGGACACAACCCCTTACGGAGTTGTGCGATTGCGTGCGAAATGAAACGATGACCCCGAAGGGATTCGAACCCGTGTCGCGGCCTTGAAAGGGCCGTGTCCTGGGCCTCTAGACGACGGGGCCGGCCTGAGCGGACAGTAGGATGATAGGGGCGGCCCGGCAAGGCGTCAAGTTAGGCCTTCGCAGGAACGCCAAGCCGCCAACGGGAGGCGGGGCCGCGTAGAAATTCCCCATTCCGACGATTTTCTGGTTGACGCCTCTCGTAGATCCGTTAAGAATTGAAGTGGGAAGGAATATCCATCTCACTTTTGTGACGAGTCTCTGGTTATGCCGGATCCGCGTTTTAACAGTGTGCATCTGCCGACGCCGCGCCGCCAGGACTATCGTCGCGCCCGGCAAGACATTTTTGAAGCGTGCGGCAATCCCACGCTCCTCGCCGTGGAGCAGCCGGAGCTTTCTTCCTCCCACACGATTCTCGAAAACCTCAACGACACAGCGCCGCAAGGCTCCGACTTTTGGCTGAAAGATCGGGAACAACTCTATCCACTCAAGGTCGGCCTGAACACGCTCGGACGTTCGCCGGATAATGATGTGGTGGTGGCCGATGAATTCATCTCGCGCCGCCATTGCGTCATCGTCATCCACTTGCACAACGGTTGCTGCGAAGTCCACGACACCGCCTCGAAGAACGGCACCTTTCTTAACGGCTCCAAGCTGGCAAGGCCCACTTCCCTCCGTTCCGGCGACGAAATTCGCGTCTGCGACCGGCTCTTCGTCTTCGTCAGCCGCGACGCCGTCGAGAAGCACACCTGTACCGCCGTCTGAGATCGTGCGACCTGCGACGTGAAAACCGTATGCTGATTTCAAGTCATACTCACGAAGGGGAGCAGTCATGCGCATGAAAACGCTGGTGATCGTGCCGCTGGTAGTGGCCGGACTGGTGGGGATGGCCGTCGTCGGCGAGCAGAAGGAACCGGCCGGCATTCAGATGAGCGGTGCTGCGGAACGGTTCCTGGGGACGCTCAACGACGAGCAGAAGGCCAAGGCGCTGTTCGCCTTCGACGACAAGGAACGCACCAACTGGAACTTCGTGCCGCTGCAAACCAAGGACAAGAAGCCGACCCGCAAGGGTCTTCGCCTTGAGGAGATGACGGCCGAGCAGAGGACCGCGGCCAAGGATCTCGTTCGGGCCGGCACCAGTTCGACGGGCTACACCAAGGCCACGACCATCATGAGCCTGGAGTCGATCCTCGCCGACCTCGAAGGGGCCAAGGGCGTCAACGTCCGCAGTCCCGGCTGGTACTTCTTCAGTGTCTTCGGCACGCCGTCGAAGACCGGCAAGTGGGGCTGGCGCGTCGAGGGGCATCACCTGTCGCTGAACTTCACGCTCGACCGCGGCAAGGTGGTCGCCGCGACGCCGGCGTTCTTCGGCGCCAACCCGGCCGAGGTCAGGGCCGGCGACCAGAAGGGGCTGCGCACGCTGGCGGAAGCCGAGGACTTCGCCCGCGAGCTGTTCGATTCGCTCGACGCCGACCAGCGCACGGTCGCGTTCCAGGCCAAGCAGTTCCCCGAGATCGAGCAGCACGTCGAGAAGCCCGGCGTCGGCGCCGCGGTCGGCCTGCCCGCGGCGAAGATGAGCGACAAACAGCGAGCCACGCTGGAGAAACTGGTGGCGAGCTACGCCGAGCGCATGCCGGCCGAGGTGGCGAAGGCCCAGATGGCCGACGTGAAAGCGGCCGGCATGGACAAGGTCCACTTCGCCTTCGCCCGTGAGGACGACAAGCCCGGCAAGCCGTACACCTACCGCGTGCAGGGGCCGACGTTCGTCATCGAGTTCCTGAACATCCAGGCCGATTCGGCGGGCAACCCGGCGAACCACATTCATAGCGCCTGGCGCAACCTGGGCGGCGATTTTGGACTGGGCGAGAAGTAAGGCAATACGGTCACGATTGTTTAGCCACAACCCGCCAGGGGAGCGCGGGAGGACGCGCTCCTCTGGCGGGTCGCGGCTATCAACCTTCAGGTTGTCAGCCACATGGAATTCGGCTGTCTGTTCGTGACCAGCAGAAATTAGGTACGAGAAAAAGCTGATAGCTGTTAGAGCCTGTCTCAGAAGTAGATTCTACGAGCCGCGACCGTTAGGGAGCGCTGGGGACATGCCGCAAAAAACGCTCCCTAACGGTCGCGGCTCGTGAGAAACGACACCTTATGAGACAGACTCTTAGCTGACAGCTATCAGCTATCAGCTTTTGATCTTCCGATGGTCTTCGGCCGCATGAGGCACTCAACCGGAAGCTCAAGAAACCATGAAGTTATTCCGCGCCGCGTAGTCCGACGCCGCCGCCGGACTATCCGGCGCCTCGCCGAGCCGTTCTCCTCATTTCATTTATTTCATTTTGCCATAAACCAACTCACAGCAAGCTATTAAGCGACGGCCACCGCCTCCTTCCTATTTCGGTACGACATTTGTACAGAAGGTGGTTCAACCCAGCGGACACGACTCGCCTCTTTGCCGTTTACACACCCGATCACAACCGGGGCCACGTCCCCCCCGGGTGGCGCTCGACCTCGGTCTGGAGCGCCCGGCCGCGAGCCCAGTGCGGCCGTTTTTTTTGCGCGGTCACTTTCTACAACAATTCTGAACCTTCCTCCTCTTCAAGGTCGCTTGCCATGACTGTGTTCGACCTGTTCCGACTGGACGGACGCCGTGCCCTGATCACTGGGGGCAGCCGCGGCCTGGGCCGGGCGATGGCCCAGGCGTTCGCCGAGGCCGGCGCCGACCTCGTGCTGGCCGGCCGCGACGCCGATAGCCTGGCGATTGCTCGCGCCGAACTGGCCCCACTCGGCCGGCGCGTCGAGATCGTCACGGCCGACCTGAACACGCCGGAAGGAGCCGAGAAACTGTGCGACGACGTGCTGGCGAAACATGGCCCGATTGACATCCTGGTGAACAACGTCGGCGGCCGGCGCGAGAACATCCCGACGGAGACGATGCCGCTGGAAACGTGGCGGCGGCTGATCGACCTGAACCTGACCAGCGCCTTCGTCTGCACGCAGCGGCTGGGCGGGGCCATGCTGCCGCGGCGCTGGGGCCGAGTTATCAACATCGCGTCGATTTGTGGACAGATTGCCACGCGCAACATCCACGGCCGGCACTACGAGACGGCGAAGGCGGCGCTCGTCGGCTTCACGAAAGCGGTCGCCGCCGACTGGGCGCCGCAGGGCGTGACGGTCAACGCCATCGCGCCGGGCGGGTTCATGACCGATGCCAACCGCCGCTGGTTCCGCGAACGGCCGGAGTTCCGCCAGGAAGTCGAATCGCTGATTCCGATGGGCCGCCTGGGCGAACCGGACGAGCTGGGGCCGCTGGCGCTGTACCTGGCGAGCGAGGCGTCGCGCTACATGACCGGTGCGCTCCTGACCATCGATGGCGGCTACACGCTGTGGTAGGCGCTTCCAGTAATTGCTTGCGTTTCGCGCGGTCCGAAAAAAGAGTGCGGGAGGTCTGGCGGCTACTTCGTCGGCCCGTATAAAGCCACGGCAAGGGAATTGTTCCCATCCGTCTCCATTCCCACGAGTCGGAGCGGTTTACGACAGGTTTCACTCCGCGGCGCGGTGCCCGCATTCTGTCGCGAACGGCCGACTGTCGGCAAGGCGGCTTCGACCGCCGAAAGGGTAACCACATGAAAATGTTCTTCGCTGTCACCTTCGCGTTCGCGCTGCTAGTCAATGTCAGCGGCTGCGGCGGCATGAAGGGTGAGTCCGAGACGAAGGAAATGATCAAGCTCATGAACGATACCGCTGACGCGCTCGAGAAGAAGGATGCGAAAAAGGCCGAGGAACTGAAAAAGAAGGGGGAAGAGTTAGCCAAGAAGATGAAGGATCTGAACCTGAGCAAGGATGAAGAGAAGAAGCTCGAGGAGAAATACAAGGGCGACGTGGAAAAGGCACAGAAGCGCATCGAGGAAGCGTTGAAAAAGGCAATGGCCGGTTGAAACTCGATCGCCCCTTGAGTGAGACTGCGTTGGGGAGTTAACCTTTGCTCCCCAACGCTCATCCGGCTCGCCTCTCGATCCGAATTCGCCGATACACCCCGACAACCCCACTTATCCGTCATTCCACTTCTGCGTCATCCCCTGATACGCATCCGTGCGCCGATCGCGGAAGAACGGCCAGTTGCGGCGCACGTCCAATAAACGCGCCCGGTCGCACTCGACGACCAGCACCTCCTCGCGCTCAACGGACCCCTGGGCCACCAGCACGCCGAACGGGTCGCTGACGAACGACGTGCCCCAAAACTCCAGCCCGCCGTCCGCCGGTCCCTCGTGGCCGACGCGATTCACCGCCGCCACGTAGACGCCATTGGCGATGGCGTGGGCGCGCTGCATCAGCTGCCACGCCTCGCGCTGCGACGCGCCGTATTGCTCCTTCTCCGCCGGATGCCAACCGATCGCCGTCGGGTAGAGCAGCACTTCAGCCCCCTGCATGGCCGTCAGCCGCGCGCCTTCGGGAAACCACTGGTCCCAACAGACCAGCACGCCGACGCGGCCGAAGCGCGTATCGAAGACGCGAAAGCCGAGGTCGCCCGGCGTGAAGTAATACTTCTCGAAGAAGAGCGGGTCGTCGGGGATGTGCATCTTGCGGTACAGGCCGAGCAGGCTGCCGTCGGCGTCGAGAACGACGGCGGTGTTGTGGTACAGGCCCGGCGCCCGCGCCTCGAAGAGCGAGCCGACGACAACGGTCCCGGTCGCGCGCGCCGCCTGCGCCAGCCGTTCCGTCGAGGGTCCGGGGATCGGCTCGGCGAGGTCGAAGACTTCCGGCCGTTGTTTCTGACAGAAATAGTGAGAGCGAAAGAGTTCTTGTAGGCAGACGATCTGCGCTCCCGCCTGCGCCGCCGCGTGGATGAAGCCGACGGCCCGGTCGAGGTTGTCCGCCGGCTCGGCGCTGCAGCGCATCTGCACCAGGCCGAGGGTGAATTTGTCGCTCATGCCATTGCCCCGCGTATCGTCAACATCCGTCGGATATGTTATTGTAACGGCGGAGGCGCGCCATGAACGACGATACCCCGATCACGCCGGCCGAGCTGGCCCGGCAGGTGAGCCGACACGCGGACAGTCTGCGTGCCGCCGGCGTGGCGTTCTTGCCGGCGACCACATCGTTGACGCTGCCGTTGGCGGCCGCCGCCGCGCCCGTGGAACCGGCGGCCCTTCAACCCGCGCTCCCCTTCGACTTCGTCGCAGCAGTCACGGCTCCCGTCCTCAGCGTCGAGCAACGGCTACAAGAATTGCAAACGCTGCGCCAGCGCGTGGCGGCGTGTGTGCGCTGCCCGCACCTGGCCTCGACGCGAACGCAGACCGTGTTCGGCGTCGGCCCGCTTGACGCCGAGCTGTGCTTCATTGGCGAAGCGCCGGGCGAAGACGAGGATCGGCAGGGCGAGCCATTCGTCGGCGCCGCCGGACAACTCCTCAACCGCATCATCGCCGCGATGGGCATGAAGCGCGAGGAGGTTTATATCTGCAACATCCTGCGCTGCCGGCCGCCCGGCAATCGCACGCCGACGGCCGAGGAAGCCGCCCACTGCCGCGAATACCTGGAGCGGACGCTGGAGCTGGTACGGCCGAAGTACATCTGCGCCCTGGGAGCGTGCGCGGCGCAAAATCTACTTGAGACGACCACCGGCATCGGTCGGTTGCGCGGCCGGTTTCAGATGTACCAAGACATTCCGGTGTTGTGTACCTATCATCCCGCCTACTTGCTCCCGCACCGCAGTCCGGAGAAGAAGAAGGACGTGTGGGAAGACATGAAGACGCTGCTCGCGAAGATGGGAAAGGCAGTGCCGGGGAAGTAAGGCTCTCTTCGTATTTGCCGCATGCGGCTTGGCGGCGCCGGACCGCCAAGCCGCAAGCGGCGTTCCACAACACGACCGAACCACTCATTCCGTTGACAGCGACGCCCGCGCTGCGACAATAGCACAAGGCAGATCACAACCTCCGCGTGAAAGGCGGTTACGCCATGCAAGGTTCCCCACTGGAGCTGACGTGCGAGGTCGAAGTCGGCCCCGGCGAAAAGCTGACGCTGCCGAATTCACTCGTGGAGAACGTCGGACCAGGACGTTGGATCATTACCGTCCAGTCGCTGCCTTCGGACTTTGCCGTCCGCGACCACACGGCTTTCCTGCGCACTTACGGACCGGAAGACGAGGGGCTGTACGATGATTGTGCAGCCGGGTGAACTGTGGCTCGCTAACATTCGCTTCACCGACGCCAGCGCCTCCAAGGTCCGGCCGGTGCTCGTCCTCTGGCTGGATGCGCTCGATGTGGTCGTCGCGGCGGTGACAACGGCGGGAGCGCGGTCGGCTCTGGATGTGCCTATCGTCGATTGGAATTCCGCGGGATTGCGGAAACCTTCCACCGTTCGGCTGTCCCGGTTGGATTGCCTGGAAGGAGTGTTGCTGTTTCGCAGGCTCGGTCAATTGTCCACGGCGGATTGCGGCCGAGTCCGAACCGCCTGGGACGCTCATGTCAAACCCCAGTTCTGAATACCAGTCCTCCGTCGCGTCACGCCCTTCGCTTCGCTCAGGGCGCGCCACTCGACGAACGGACGGAGGGCGGCTGATGCTCGGTTGGCTCGCACGCTGGCGGGGACTGGCGAAGGTCGGCATCCTCGGCATGAACCGCCGCAATGCCGAGTGCATCCTCGATCAAAACCCGCGCTCCGGATACCCCGCGGTGGACAGCAAGCGCAAGATGCGCGACCTGTGCCAGTCCATCGGGGTGCCGACGCCGGCGATCTTCTGCGTCGTCGCCGCTCACTCGGCGCTGCGGCAGCTGCCGCGCCTGCTGGCGGATCGGCAGGACTTCGTCATCAAGCCGAATCGCGGCGCCGGCGGGCGCGGCATCCTCGTCGTCGCGGGGCGAGACGGCGACTCGTTCGTCCGTCATAATGGCGAGAAAATCAATTTCGGCGAGATTCGGCAGCACGTCTCCGGCGTCGTCTCGGGCCTGTTCTCGCTGGGCGGACGGCCGGATGAGGCGTTGATCCAGCAGAGGGTGCTGTTGCATCCGGCGTTCGAGCGCGTCAGCCACCAGGGCATCGGCGACGTGCGCGTCATCCTGTATAAGAAGGAGCCGGTGATGGCGATGCTGCGGCTGCCGACGAAACAGTCCGGCGGCCGGGCGAACCTGCATCAGGGCGGCGTCGGCGCCGGCGTCGATCTGGCGACCGGCCTCACGTCGCGCGCGGTGATGCGGAACCGCATCGTGTACGATCATCCCGACACCGGCGCGAGCCTCGTCGGCTTCCGCGTGCCGTTCTGGTCCGATATCATCGCGATGTCCTGCAAAGTGGCGGGCGCGGTCGAGCTGGGCTATCTCGGCGTGGATATCGTGGTGGACCGCGACGAGGGGCCGCTGCTGCTGGAAGCGAACGCCCGCCCCGGTTTGGCCATCCAGATCGCCAATGGCCAGGGACTGCTGCCGCGCCTGCAAGAGATCGATCGCCGCTTGAAGGAGGAAAAACGATGAACACGGGTTTCGTCCCACAGTCGTGGGGGGGGGGCCCCCACGGGGCCGACGCCCAAAACCGGGCCGCGCCGCGAAGGGGGGGGGGAGTGGTGCGGGTGTGAAATGCGGGGGCCGGCCCGCCCCCACCAGAACGTGACCGCCCCCCCCCCCCACCGCC
>JBBQPD010000208.1:0-8335 GCA_038331535.1 Gemmatales bacterium
TTTTGTATACCGTGGTCGCGGTCTTCGATCGCGGCTGGGGCGGGCGGCCGTGCTGGTAATTCGCGCCGCGACCGTCTGGGTGCGTTCCCGACGCGCCCCCTGAGGGTCGCGGCTCGTTAAGGATTGCTCTGGAGAAATCAAATCATGCGCAGGCGCTCAGGATTCACGCTCGTCGAGCTACTGGTGTCGATGGCGCTGATCCTGTTCATGATGTCGATCCTGTCCACGGCTTTCGTCGCCGCCAGCAAGGCGTTTCGCGACTTGAAGGCGTCGGCCGACCTGGCGGAACGGCTGCGGCAGGTGAGCGGCATCCTTCGGCGCGACCTGGCGGCCGATCACTTTGAGGCCAAGAAGCGGTTGAGCCGGGACGATTTCTGGAACGACGGACCGCCGAAGGAAGGCTTCTTCCGCGTCTACCAGGGCAGCCCGCCCGGCGGCCCGAACTACGTGCGCGAGGGCGTCGATCCCGCCGAGCTGCTGATCGCCGACCCGACGCGGCGATTGCTCGACGTCAACCGCGCGACCGATCACGCGCTACACTTTACGGTCAAGCTGCGCGGCAATGCCCCCGGCGACTTCTTTTCCACCGTCGTCCCGAACCCGGCGCTGCCGATGTTTCAAACCGCGAACCTCTCCGGCGCCGAGCGTGCCCGCCGTTACATGGACACGCCCAACCTCTACACCTCGCAGTGGGCTGAGGTCGTCTACTTCCTGCGCCCGACCGGCGACTTCACGCGCGGCACGCCGCTGTACGCTCTCTATCGGCGCCAGTTTCTGGCCGTCGATGACCTGGAAGGGTTGACGGCGCGCATCACCACGCTGAGCACGTCGGCCGCGCAGCAGTATGAGCTTAGCGCGCACACAGAGGGACGCGGTCTGTATTTCAACACGCCGCGCGACCTGGCCATGCCGAATCGGCGGCTGGCGATGGCCGGCGGCAGCTACCCCGTGCAGACGGACGGCGCGGGTCAGCCGACCGGCGCCGACGTGCTGATGACCGACGTGATTTCGATGGAAGTGAGACTATTGCTCGCGGACGGGTCGCACTTCGAGTCGCTGTACGACCTCACCGGCGTCGGGTCGAACAACCCGCGCCTGTACGACCACGCGCGCTACGTTTATCCCGTCGGCAACAAGGCTTTCAGCGCGAATGGCCCGCTGGTTTTCGATACCTGGTCGGGGGCAGCCGGCGGGCCGGACGACTACACGACCTGGAACACGCCAGGAGCTGCCAACCACATCCCCCTGTTCACGCGGACGGACACGACGCGGATATCGGTCCAGGCGGTCCAGATCATTCTGCGCGTCTGGGATCTGAAGACGGAGATGAGCCGGCAGATCACCATTGTGCAGGAACTGTAGTCTCGCGTAGTACCGCCGGTTCAGAGCAACAGCACAAGGCCGGGGATGACCTGGATGCGCCGATACACGGCCAACACCTGCGACGCCGTCTGCATGTGGGGTTGGAGCGTGACGGCGACATGCTTCCCGCCGCTCGTCTCGCGCAGGGTGTAGGGTGGATCGAGGTCGTCCGCCAGCTCCGCGCGCACGGCCGCTACCACGCGCGCGACGAAATTGTCCTCGGCCTTGCCGATTGCCTTGAACATGTAGGCACAGGGGAACGCGTGCGCTTTTTCGAGGGTTTCAACCGTGGGCATCTGACCCATGATGTAGCTCCGTGGGGATGAATCAAACGGGATGGACGTATTCGATTGTCCCAGATTGATAAGTGGGGCGTCAAGTTGCCGCTTGCGGCTTCGCGGTCAGGCGTCGCGAAGCCACAAGCGGCAACACTCCCCAATCTTTCACACGGTTTTCACTTGCCCGCGCGCGCCGGCGGCTGAAGAATGATCGAATACGATTCCACCATCCCTCGGAGTGGCCGCCATGTTCGTTCCCTCGCGCCGGGCGTTTCTCGGTACTTCGCTCGCCGGACTGGCCACAGGCCGGCTCCTCGGGCAGGACAAAATCACGGAGACCATCGCGAAGCTCAGCGATGACGCCGCCTTTCAGCCGGGAACGCTGTTCCTCACCTGGCAGCGCGACCCGACCACCACCATGACGGTGCAGTGGGTCGGCGTCACCGGCGAAACCGCGGACACCAGGGTTTCCTACACACCAGTCCGTGGCGATTCGTGGCTGTCGCTCTGGAAGACCCAGCCGACCGTCGTCAAGCCCTACCCCCTGAGCGACTTCAAGGTCTTTCGCGCCGAGCTGACTGGCCTCACTCCGGGAACCGACTACTGGTTCCGCGTCGGCAAGTCGGCGACGTACCGCTTCCGCACGATGCCGGCGAAGGCGACCGACACGATCCACTTCATCTCCGGCGGCGATTGCGGCATCAACGCGCACGCCATCGCCAACAACATTCAGGCCGCGCGGCAGGACCCGATGTTCGCCATCGTCGGCGGCGACCTGGGGTACGACAACGGCAAGGCGGTGGATATTAGCCTGGCCTTCCTGCGGAATTACAGCAAGCACATGATCGGCCGCGACGGCCGGCTGATCCCGCTCGTCGTCTGCATCGGCAACCATGAAGTGGACGGCGGCTACGACAAGAAGCGCGAGAAAGCCCCGTTCTTCTACGCCCTGTTCGACGGCCTCTTCCGGGACACAGGCTTCGCCACGCTCGACTTCGGCGACTACCTCAGCCTGGTGCTGCTCGACACCAACCATACCAGCCCCATCGATGGCGCGCAGGCGAGCTGGCTGGAGAAAACGCTCAAGGCGCGCGCCGAGCATCCGAACGTGTTCGTCGTCAACCACGTGCCGGCTTACCCGTCGTTCCGCAAAAAGGAGGGTGTGGAAGGGAAAGCGGGCATCGGCGAGGGCAACCGCAAGCACTGGGTGCCGTTGTTCGAGAAGTACCGCGTGCCGCTCGTGCTGGAGCATCACGATCACACCTTCAAGCGGACCAAGCCGCTGCTCGACGGCATGAATAACGACAACGGCGTCCTCTACCTCGGCGACGGTTCGTGGGGCCGGCTGCGTTCGCCGCAGTCGCCGGAGAAGCTGGCGTACCTCGCCGCGAGCAGCCGGGATTATCACATGTCGCTGCATCGCATCCAGGGCGAGGACCGCTTCCACCTGGCAATCGACGAGTTCGGGCGCGTGATGGACGTCTGCCACAGCGGGCAGCGCAAGATGGGCGTCGTGCGGGTGCGGGACTGACATTGCGTTTAGCGGCGACCCGCTAGGGGAGCGCGAGTGTCCCGCGCTCCTCTAGCGGGTCGCGGCTATTGATCTTCCGGTTGACGGCATCATGTGGCTGAAGATCAAAAGCTGAGAGCTGATAGCTGTCAGCTATCAGCTCTTTCTCGTACCCCATTGCTGCTGGTACGAGCGGACGGCCGAATTCTAATGTAGCCGATAACCTGAAGGTCAATAACCGGATCGGCTGACAAAAAGTTGAATGCACCGTCGTGATGTCGTAAACTCGACTCACGCTCGGCGTCTCGGTGCGCCGACCCGAGGTGCCGCCGCATGGCCGACGAGCCACAATCCGCCCTGCCAATTCCGGTGTCAACACCCTCGGCCACAGCCGAGCCGGATGCGACCAACGTACCCGCGGCAACGCTGCCGGACGAAGGTTCTGGCGTCGCGCTGGCGCCCGGCGTTCGGCCGCTGCCGGAGTACGAGCTGAAGCAGCTGCTCGGACGCGGCGGCTTCGGCGAAGTGTGGCGCGCGACCGGCCCCGGCGGCTTTGACATCGCCCTCAAGTTCATTCGCCTGGGCGGGCTGGCGGCGCAGATCGAGCTACGGTCGCTGGAACTGGTCAAGGGCATTCGCCATCCCCATCTCTTGCCGCTCTTCGGCGCCTGGCTCAAGCGCGACTACCTGATCGTGGCGACCGAGTTGGCGGAGTGTACCCTCCTCCAGCGCTGGCAGCAGTGCCACGATCAGGGGTTGAACGGCATCCCGCCGGCGGAGTTGCTGGAGTACATCCGCGAGGCGGCGGAAGGGCTGGACTATCTCAACGACGTGCGCCACCACTCGCCGACGGGCGGCGCGCTGACGGGCGTGCAACACAAGGACGTCAAGCCGCAGAACCTGCTGCTGGTGGGCGGCGCCGTCAAGGTGGCCGACTTCGGCCTGGTGCAGGTGCTGGAGCAGTCGGCGGTTATTGCCAGCGGCGGGCTGACGCCGGCCTATGCGGCCCCGGAGTTCTTCCTGGGGCGAACGACGCCCTGGTCCGACCAGTACTCCCTGGCGGTCACGTATTGCCATCTGCGCGGCGGGCGGCTGCCGTTCACCGGCAGCGTCGCCAGGGTGATGGCCAGCCACGTTTCCCAGCCGCCCGACCTGGACATGCTGCCCGAGGGCGAGCGCGGGGCGGTGGAGCGCGCGCTCGCCAAGGAGCCGTCGCGGCGCTGGCCCAGCTGCGGGGCGTTCGCCGAAGCGCTGGCGGCCGGGATGCGCAGCGCGACGCCCGCCCCTCCGATTGCCGACGCGGCGACCTCCGATCCGGCCGCGATCCGCATGGGGGAACTCAAGCGGGCGCTGGCGGCGACCGACCCGGCGGCGGTGCTGGTGAACCCGCGCGTGCTGCGGCGCTTGCTCCAGGCGGAATTCGACGTGCCGTACCTGTTCACGCAGGCGCCGCACGAAAGCTGCTACTTCTTCGACCGCCAGGCGCTGTTCCGCTACGTCGAACCAGATGATCTCGGTCTGGAGCCGGATCACCTGCTGCCGCCCACGGTCATCCTGCTGGCCAAGCCGTCGCCGGAACTACTCCAGGATCTGGGGCGCGAGGGTACGCTGCTGCGCTCGTGGCGACTGCTGTTTCATGCGCGCGTCCACGTCGCCCTGCACCGCCGGCAGGAAGAGGGCCATCTGACCGCTGCCGACGTTCTCGCCCGCGTCGAGCAGATCGGTGCCGCGGAGTTCGTCGAGATTCGCACGGTGCTGAGGCAGGAAAACGTCCTGCCGCCGACCGCCGACGACCTGAGCGTCTACGTCGAATTCGTCGCCACTTACCTGGAAATGCGCTACTTCCGAGTCAACCTGCTGCCGACCTATTTCCCGGTCCTCCAGGATCTGAGCCGGATCGACGAGGTGGTGGCCCACGACGTCGATGGCGCGACGCTGTTCGCTTCCACTCGGCTGC
Source organism: Gemmatales bacterium (assembly GCA_038331535.1). GTDB lineage: Bacteria > Planctomycetota > Planctomycetia > Gemmatales > Gemmataceae > JBBQPD01. The sequence continues at coordinate 5,108 of JBBQPD010000208.1, forward strand.
CGGGCGCCCCCAACCCCGTCGTCCGTGCCGACACCAGCTCCGACGAATCGCACGACTATTTCAATCGCCTGCTCCGCCACGCCGAGCGGGCGGAGCGAGACGGCGACCTGGTGCGGTCCGCCATCGAGCGCACGCGCGCCGCACGAGTCGCGCCGGCCTCCCTGGCACTGGACACGCGCGCCCAGGCGCTGCGCGACCTGAAGCAGCTGACGCAGCAGCTCCAGGACGCGCTCAAGCTGAGCGAAGAGGAATTGGCGGAGTGGCTGCAAGTGCTGCCGGCCCTGCTGGAGAAGGCGGACCAGGGGCGCTGGCCGGTCGAGGCGAAGCTGCTCTACGACCTGCAAAAGATTTGCCACGAGAATGGGAGGAAACTGTACGCGCTCGACCTGGTGGAGTGGGTGCTGTCGGCGGGGAAACGGCCAATCAAGCGGCCGTTGAACCTCCTCCAGAGCGTTCACAATACCAACCATCTTCGCAGCGCCGTGCGCCGGTTGACCATGGCGCGCGTGTCCGACGAGGATCGGCAGCGGTTGGCCCGCTTGCTCCAGAACGCGCTGCAAGGCAGCGAGGAGCGGCTGCGGGGGCGCGTTCGGCCGATCCTTCAGGACGCCTTCTCCGACGTCGGTTTATCGGCCACAAACCCGCCGGAGCAGGTGGCCCTGCGGAAGATGATCGAAGAATTGCTCGACCGCCTCACCGAGACGGGTTTCTTCACCTTCTCCGACCTGCGCGACACCGTCTCCGGCAATCAGCTCAAGCTGCCCGACCTGGCCGATCCCAACGCCTTCTTGCGCGGCGACCCGCTGTTGCGCCTGGATCGCCGGCTGTCAACCTCAATGGAAGGCGTCTATCGCCCCGGCGAGTTTTACCTGCGCCGCCTGGAGGCCGGCAGCTCGCTGCTGTTCGGCACCGCGGCGGGCCGGCTGCTCACGCGCAACGTGCTGATGCCCTTTGGCGGCGCGTTCGTCCTGCTCTGGGGAGTGCTGTTCTTCTGGACCCACCTGACGCACCGCACCGACCAGCTGCCCGCCGTGTCCTTCGTGCCGCTGGGATTTTTTCTGCTGTGCCTGATGCACCTGGAAGGACTGCGGGCCTGGTTCGTGGAAGCCGGCCGGCGCCTCTGGCAGGGATTGCGTTTTGCCCTCTGGGAGGTTCCGGCCCGCGTCTGGCGGCTGCCCTGGCTGCAACGTTTATTTCACAGCTGGCCGTTCCTGCTGCTGTACTGGTACGCCCTCAAGCCGCTCCTCGTTTACGTTGTTTTACTCTCCCTGTGGCCCGAGCGCTTCTGGTCGTGGCCGGTGGCGCTGGCAACGTTCGTGCTGGCCAACCTTTTCCTCAACTCCCGCTTCGGAGCGGCGGTCGGAGAGGCGATCCGCGAGGCCGTCGCCCTCCTCTACAGCTGGCTGCGCTTCGAGGCGATCCAGGGCCTGGTCCGCATGGTCGGCAACTTCTTCAAGCAGGTCACGGAGGCGGTCGAGTCGGTTCTCTATTCCGTGGATGAGTGGCTGCGGTTCCGCAGCGATGTGGGCCGCGTTTCGATGGCCCTGCGCGCCGTGTTGGGGGCGTTTTGGTTCCCCGTGCGCTACATCTTCCGGCTCTATTTTCTCACGCTCATCGAACCGAGCCTCAACCCGCTCAAGCTCCCCTTCTCGATCCTGGCGGCCAAGTTTTTCGTGCTCATTCCGAACTACGTCAAATTGATGTCGCCGGGGACCGAGGTCCAGGAAACGCTCATCAACGACCAGCTGGCGCCGAACATCGGCTGGGGGGCGGCGGTGTTGCTCACGTACTTGATAATCGTTCCGACCCTCTGGCTTCTCCCCAGCGCGGTGGCGTTTCTCATCTGGGAAATGCGCGGAAACTGGCGGCTGTTCCGCGCCAATCGTCCGACGACGGTGCGGCCGGCAATCGTCGGCCATCACGGCGAAACGGTGCTGCAACTGCTGCGGCTCGGCGCTCACTCCGGGACGGTGCCCCGACTGTACGCTCGCCTCCGGAATGCCGAGCGCGTCGCCTATCACAGCGGCGACTGGCGGCCGGCGCGCGGTTATCGCCAGACGTTGCGCGAGGTCGGCAACTCCGTGGAAGTCTTCGTGGAGCGCGAGTTCGTGGCGTTGCTGCACCAGTCCAAAAGCTGGCCGGGGCAGCCGGTGCGTGTGGCCCAGGTCGTCCTCTCCTGCGCCCGCATCCGCATCGAACTTACCCACGCCGACTTCCCAAAGGAGGCGACGTGGCTGATGCTGGAAGAACAATACGGCTGGCTATTCGGCGGCGTGCAGGAAGCAGGTTGGGTGAGGCGCCTGACCGCGGAGCAGCGGCAGGCGTTGAGCGCGGCACTCGTCGGCCTCTTCAAGCTGGCGGGAGTCGATTTCATTCGCGAGCAATTGGCCGCCGTTCTGCCGGTGTCGAACCAGGGTTACCAGTTGACCGAGCACCAGCTCATCGTCTGGGCCGATCTGCACAAGGGCCGAGCCGTCGCGTATGACCTGAGCGACCGGCGCCCGGAGCTAGTTCCTCACGACCTGATGAGCGGGGAACCGGCGCCAGCGCCGCCGCTCGACGCCCGCCGAGTGTTTTTCTCCCGCGTGCCGCTCGCCTGGGAAGAATGGAGCGCGTACTGGCAGCGCGACCAGAAGGGCGAGGAACCGCCCCCGCTCTTCGGCGAAGCCCTGCACTTGTGGCGGGTGGAAGGTCAAGACACGGTTAAAGAAGTGAATTCGCTATGACGCCCACGGCGCTCGTCAGAGGGGACTAAGCTCCGGGGCGGGTGGCTTCGCGGCCCCTTCGCGGTCGGTGACATTCTGATAATCCTCGGCGCAGGCCGGGCACTCGGCGAGGTGCCGCCATTCGTCCTTAGTCGGCTCCGAACCGTGTGCCCAGGCGAGGAGCCGCTTGGTGCTCGGGCAGTCGTCGTAGCCGTGCAGGCCGAAGTACGCGCACCAGTCGCAATCGCGCAGGTGGGCCGTCTCTTGCGGGGTCCAGTCGCCGTCGCCGTGAAACATCTCGATCAGCCGTTGGGAGGGGAGACACTGCTCTCCCCCAGCGGGCACGTGGCTGCGTGCCAGCTTGTGTTTCGCGCTCATGGCTCTTCTCCGTGTCGGATCGTTTTCAGAAGGGCAATTCTATCAAGGTGTCACGAGCGATTGCCAGGAAGAAAAGAGAATGTCAAGAAAGCGGCCTTTTCCCCTCGTTCCCAAACTCCGTTTGGGAACGAGAAGTTGAACGAGC
>JBBQPD010000209.1:0-8322 GCA_038331535.1 Gemmatales bacterium
GGGCGAGGTCGTCGAGAAGTTCCGGGTGCGACGGGCGCGCTCCCTGACGGTCGCGGCTCGTGAACTCAATCCACAAACAGGAACTCATTGCTCCCCAACAAAACCTGTGCATACTGCTGCCACGCCGTCGCGTTCGGCTTGTCGCCGAGAAAATCGACCGCCAGTTTGACCTGCGCTTCGGTCGCGGCCCGGCCGTACAGCAGCCGATACGCCCGCTGCACGCGCGCCTCGGTAGTCGTCGCCTCTCGCTCCAATCTTCGCGCCAGCGCCGCCGATTGTTGTTGCATGAACGGACTGTTCAGCGTGTAAAGCTGCTGCAACGGCGTCGTCGTTGGAATACGGCCCGCGCAATGTGTCGTTGGGTCGGGGAAATCGTGCAATCGCAGCAAGTCGTTCAATTCGCGGCGTTTCACGATGCCGTAGAGCGTCCGCCGATGATTGGCCGGGTTGTTCAGGTCGATCGGCGCGCCGCCTTGCGTCAAACTGAGATTGCCCGCCACCGCCAGCATCGCGTCGCGCCACGCCTCGACTTCCAGGCGGCGACGGTTCATTCGTCCCAACCATCGGTTGTCGGGATCACTCGGATTCGGCGTTCGGTGTTCGGAGTTCGGAGTTGAATTCTGCCGATACGTTGCCGACAACACGATTTCGCGATGCAGCCAACGCATCGACCAGCCGCTGGCGACGAAGCGCTGGGCGAGGTCGTCGAGAAGTTCCGGGTGCGACGGGCGCGCTCCCTGAGTGCCGAAGTCGCTCGGCGTTTCTACCAGGGCGGAGCCGAAATGGTGCTGCCAGATACGGTTGACGAAGACGCGCGCGGCGAGCGACCCGCCCTCGTTCACGATGGCGCGGGCCAGCTCAATCCGGCCGCTGCCCTGCACGAAAGGCTTCGGCGTTTCCGGAGAGAGGACCGCCAGGAAGCGGCGCGGTACGGCGGGGCCGAGCGTCGTCGGGTTGCCGCGCAGCTGCATCGCCACGTCCAGGGCTTCGCCGGGTTTGTACTCCACCTTCGTCTTGTGCGGGCCATCCGGTAGCACGAACATCGAGGCGTCTTCGACCGCGGGCACCTTGTCCAGACCCGACGAAGTCGGCACTCGACGATCCGTCAGGCGCGTGCTGGCGAGGACGCCGGCCAGGGCGTAGTAATCGTGCATCGTGATCGGATCGAATTTGTGATCGTGACAGCGGGCGCACGCCACCGTCAGCCCCAGAAAGGTGCCGCTGATCGTGTGGATGCGCTCCTCCCACTCCTCGGCGACGACGGTCTTGATGACGTCCGGCGCGAGCTTGAGTTCCTTCCAGTAGGTCGGACTGAGGCCGAGAAAGCCGAGGGCGGCGCGCTCGCGGGCCTCGACGTCGGGCATCAGGTCGGCGGCGAGCTGAAGCTGCACGAACTGGTCGTAAGGCATATCGTCGTTGACGGCGCGCACTACCCAATCGCGATAAATCCACGGCGAACCCTTGGTGTCCGCCCACTCCTCCTTGACGTCGGCGTAGCGCGCCAGGTCCAGCCAGAACCGGCCCCAGCGTTCTCCATGTCGCGGCGAAGCGAGCAGCTGGTCTACCATACGCTCATAAGCGTCCGAAGCAGGATCGCTGACGAACGCCTCCACTTCTTCCGGCGACGGCGGCAGTCCGATCAGGTCGAAATACACCCGTCGAACGAGGACTTGCCGGGAAGCAGCAGACGCGGGCGCGAGGCCATGTTTCTCCAGTTCGGCCAAAACAAAAGTGTCGAGACGCCGCAGCGGCCAGGCGGCGTCCTTGACCAGGGGAGGCGTGTGCGGCTTCAGCGGCTGGAACGACCAGAACTTGCGCCCTTCCACGAGGCTGAGCGCCGGCTTGTCGGTAGCGCGCACGCCGGCACCCGTCAGCAGAAACGCGATCGCGAGAGCCGTTCGTCGCATCCGGGAGTCCTCGTGAGGAAGGCACGATTCTCAGTAGGAGATTCCAACGTAACCGGGCGCGAGCGAACGATCAAGCGCCGTGTTGCCGCGTTTCCGCTCTTTCCAAAGATCCGAGCTTGTGAGTCCATTGAAAACGCGCCTTTGTTGGGACCGACGTATTAGGACTTTCGTCCGCTCAGCGGAGAGGTATTCAAATAATCCACCGGCTCTTTGATGGGAAACGAGTGGACCGCGCAACTTCGTTTCGCTTGAAGTGAAGCAACCCCTTGCAAGTCATTTTCCTGCAAGGGGTTGCGCGAGTAGCGGCGCCCGGATTTGAACCGGGGACACATGGCTTATGAAGCCATTGCTCTAACCAGGCTGAGCTACGCCGCCGCGTCCCCTCGATTGTAGAGCGGCCTCGTGAGGCAGGCAAGTGGACCGGCCGGCCAGGAATCCGGTTGCACTCGGCTCACGATATCCTTACGATGCCGATGTTCACCCAGAAACCCTCGCCAACCCGACCGACACAGGGCCCCGCCTTCCCGACACGGACCGCGTTCGTCCTTGAAGTGACTCGCCCCACGACCAACCTGCCGCGGCCCGGACGGGAACGATCCCGACCACGCCGGTTCACCACAACTTCCCACTGGTTTCACGACCTGGCGGGAGGGACCGATGACACGCAATCCTAGTACGGGGCCGGACCGCCTGACCGGGCATGCGCTGCGCAATGCGCACCTCCGCGAACATTCCCTCGCGCGCGCACGAGAGGCCCCGCCGTTGGCGCGCGCGCTCGTCGTCTTGCGTGCGAAGGTGCTGGGGATGACGCGCCTGGAGTTCGCCCGCAGGTCCGGCATCAGCCGTGGTACCTTGCGCGACCTGGAGTTGGGAATCCATGTACCGACGCGCCGTATTCTGCACCAGTTCCTGGGCTATTGTCGGAACTGTCAGGTGGCGTCGGCGGACCTGGAAGAGGTCTCCCGTCTATATTCCGGAAGCGGCGAGGGGATTGGCCAACTCATTGGCCGGCTCGAACTTCTGGCGGGGTCGCCGTCAGAACTTGCCCGGCGGGCGGGCATTAGCCCGGCGACGCTGTGGGAATATCGGCGGGGCAACTTCCCCCTGTCCCTGGTTCTCCTTCGGAAGCTCTGCCAGGCAGTCGGGGAGGATGCCAAGGCCGCGGAAGCGGTGTGGCAAGAGTCGGAACGACAACGCTTCCTGACGAAGGGTTTCCCCGAAGCCCTGGCCGAATTCTGGACCCTCTGCTCCCGTGCAGGCTACTCGGAAAAGCACCTGCCGTCCCTCGGTCTCGGCACGGCTGCCTTACGACGGCTGCGCTACTTGGAAATGCCGCCGTGGCACGACGTGGTCAAGGTGGCGCGCGTGCTGTGCCGCGGCGACGATGAATTGCTGCACCTGGAACAACTCTGGCGGGTCGAAGAGAGCGGGAAGTGCCCGGATCCTTTCGGCGCCCACCTGCAAAAACTGCGGAAGCAGAAAGGCCTGAGCCGGCGTGAAGTGGCGAACCTCTTTGGCATTGGCGGGAAAAAACCAGCCCGTCTCATGCAGTCCATCGAAGAGGAGGGCTGTTACTCGGCACGGGCCTACCCAGCCGGACTGGCTGCTATTCTCGCACTCGACCCCGAAGGGCAGGTGCGCTTGCTCGAATTATGGGAGGCGCGGCGAAAGCAGTTTCATCGCCGCCATCGTCCGGAAACGCGCGTGGACCTTCGCCTGGCGCGGGAACGCTATGGCTTCGAGCATAAAGACATGGAACCGATCCTGGGCTACACAGCCCTGGAATACCAAAAGATCGAGCGCGGCGTGGGCGCCCTGACCGATCCGGCGCGGGAGCGTATTCGCGAGGCCATTCATCGGGCCGGGCAGAGCCGCATTGAGGTCTTGCTCCGCAAGAAAGATGCGCACGATGCCGACGGAGTCGCCTGGCGGTCTCCCCCCACGATCAGGGCACTGGTGTCGCGCCTGGCCAGTCGGGAAGGGGGAATCGTCCCACTCACGCGCTTGCTGCGCCGGGCCGGCGTGCATGGTTTCTGGGCCGAGCGACTGCGGTCGATTGCCGCGGGAAATGAAGTACCGCCTTGGCCGATCGTCGAGCGGATCGGCTCGGCCTGTAACGTTCCTGATTTGGCCGCTGCGCGCGCTGACTGGCGCGAACAGTACCGAGCCAGGCTTCAGTCGAAAGGATGTTCGCCACTTGGAATCGAAGTCCGTTTGTTGATCGCGGAGGTGGCGAACACGATCCGGGAGTTCAGCGACAGGCTGGGATTCAGTCCGTCCGTACTGGTGCGCGACTTACAACGGATGGACGCGGGCCGACCGGGAAAGTGGTTCCATGTCGAGCGCATCCTGGCGGCGGCTGGGGTTACCGACATCGACCGCCGTTGGCATCAGGTCCATGCCTGGTGGTACGCCGCGGCGAACGAAAACGGCCGGCACTGAGGCGGAGCGGAGGGGGCGGGATTCGAACCCGCGAACGCCTTGCGGCGTCTTCGGTTTTCAAGACCGATGCAATCGGCCGCTCTGCCACCCCTCCGAATACTTAACCACTTGCCCCACCGTCATTTCCTGCGCAGATGGTATTGGCCCTGCGACTATTACTCCCTCTAGTTTACTCCTTTCGTTGAGGAGCGACGGATGAGATCGACGGCCCCATTCAGAACACTGTGCTTTGCGAGGACTTCCTGGCTTATCTTCTCGGCACCCTCCTGAACACGCCGTTCCACCTCAGGGGCGGGTAGTTTTCATGCTTCCATTCTCGCGGCGGGTGAGGACTTGTCAACAGAGAGAGGCGGGACAGCAGATCGATTTGGAAGGTTCATCCCTCACCCATGCCCACGCCGTGCTACAAGGTGCCGGAGGCGATGCTCGGCGTTCTGAAAGGAATGGGCGTGAGTTACCGGGAACTGGACCGCGGTGGGCCGGACTATGCGGAAAAGACGCTACGAGATACTCTTGCCGCTCACGCACAACGACGGCCGGCCGGTCAGCCCGGACAAGTTTCAACACACCTTCACGGTTGACGTCGAAGACATTCCTGAAAATCAGCACTTCCTGGCTGACTACAAAAAGATGCTCCTCGAACGGTTTGAGCAGATCGAAATCTACATGGTTTCGTTCCCGGTCGAGATCATCTGACGACCGTGCGACAGGAAGCACAGCAGTTCGCGAAGCGCCGGCTGCCATGCTTTTGCAGCCACCCTCCGCTCCTCCTTGCTTGGCGCTGCGGGCTCGCGGACGCCGCAGCCGGTTGTGTCTTCGCATTGAACACTTATCGACCGGTGCGGTGATAATCGGGCCGAAATGGTGCAGACCAGCACGTGTCTTCGCCTTGAGGAAGCAAACGACATCGTCATATCCTTACGTTCTTTACCGACGCGCTGAAACGCACCTGGGAGGCGCACAGTTGCCGCGCCAGGTGCCATGTCCCTTTTCCCACTTCGCTGTCGTTCTGCTCTCTGGTACAATGCCCGCATGACACGAGCAACCGCGCTTTCCGATGCCGAGATTCTGGAACACGTCGTCTCTCCCGTGCAGGGGGGCTTGGCGCCCGACGCCGCCCGCGCCATTCTTGAACTGGCGTTTGACGCGGGCGCCACAAAACGCATTCGGCAGCTTCTGCAAAAGAATAATCGCGGGACCATTTCGGCCGAGGAACGCATCACGCTGGAGAAGTTTCTCCGCGTCGGCAAGTTTATCGACCTCCTTCACGCCAAGGCGCGCCTGTCCCTCAAGGAAGCGGGACTTGTCAGCTAATCTATGACGGCATTTCGGCGTAAACAGGTCTGGCAGCGGGCGCAGGGTTGCTGCGAATACTGCCAGCTTGCCCAGGTACATAGCGTTCTACCGCACGAGATCGATCACATCCGGGCCAAGAAGCATCGCGGTCCGCACACGATGGAAAACACCTGCATCGCCTGCGCCCATTGCAACGCCGCGAAAAGCTCGAATGCTGCCGGCTACGATCCTGAAACCGACGAGCTGGTGCCCCTGTTCAACCCGCTCAAGGATGCCTGGAAGGAACACTTTATTTGGGATGGCGCGCGGCTGGTCGGCAAGACGCCTATTGGCCGCGCGACGATTGACGTTCTCAGCATCAATGATCCGATCTGCGTGGACCAGCGCGAGTACCTTATCAAAGCGGAACTGTTTCCTCCCGATTTGTAGCCTTGACGACGGTACTGAACTCGAACCGTCCTTGCTGCCCGCTGGGGTTCCGGCCGCTCGGCGGGCGAGACGCCCGCGCTCCGCGCCAAACGGCGCCGTCCGGCCCTCCTTGACAGTCTCGCGCCATTCACCTAGACTCCGTGGTCAGTCAGCCCGTCTCGTTTCCTCCGGGAGAATTTCATGCTCCGACGCATTAGTTGCCTCGTCCTGTTGACCTTTGTCGTCCCGGTCCGCGCCGCTGATGAGCCGGCTCCGACGATCGCGCACATCAAGCTCGCCGGCGGGCTCGACGAGGCGCCGCCGACCGAGGACCCGATCTTCGGCGGCACCTCGGAGAACTTCAAGGCCAAGCTCGACCGCATCAAGAAGGCGAAGAACGACCCCGCCGTCAAGGCGCTGTACCTGCAGTTCGACGGCCTGCACGTCGGCTGGGGCAAGGTCGACGAGATGACGCGGGCCCTCGCCGACTTCCGCAAGAGCGGCAAGAAAGTGTTCGCCTACGTCGAAGGGGGCGAGGCGGCCGACTATTACCTGGCCCTGGCCTGCGACGAGGTGGCCATGCCGGAAGGCGGCTGGCTGATGCTCGTCGGCATGCGCATGGAAATCTCCTTCTACAAGGAGCTGTTCGACAAGATCGGCGTCAAGGCCGACATGCTCCACATGGGCGATTACAAGGGCGCCGCCGAGCCGTACACGCGCACCAGCCTTAGCGAGCCGAACAGGAAGCAACTCATGAGCCTGCTCGACGACAACTTCGAGAAGGGTTTGGTTGCACGGGTAGCCAAGGCGCGCAAGCTCAGCGACGAGCAGGTCAAGAAACTCATCGACGAGGGGCCGTACACCGCCGGCTCGGCGCTCAAGGCGAAGCTGATCGACCGCGTTGCGTACCTGGATAGCTTCGAGGATTCGCTCAAGACCAGCCTCAAGGCGGACAAGGCCACCATCACGCGGAACTACGGCAAGGCCAAGTCGGAGGACATCGACTTCTCCAGCATCAGCGGCATGATGAAGCTGCTCAGCCCGCCGAAGGTGAAGAAGTCGAAGGCGCCGAAGGTGGCGGTCATCTACGCTTCCGGCGTCATCGTCACGGGCAAGGGCGGCATGAGCCTGCTCGGCGGCGAGGCGTGCGGTTCGACGACGCTGATCGAGGCGATTCGCCAGGCCGAAGAGGACGACACGGTCAAGGCGATCGTGCTGCGCGTGGACAGCCCCGGCGGCTCGGCCCTGGCCTCGGACCTGATGTGGAACGAGCTGAAACGCTGCAAAAAGCCGATCGTCGCCAGCATGTCGGACGTGGCGGCGAGCGGCGGCTACTACATCAGCATGGCCGCGAAGAAGATTTACGCCGAGCCGGGCACGATCACCGGCTCCATCGGCGTCGTCGGCGGCAAGCTGACGCTGGGCGGCCTCTACGAGAAGCTCGGCATCACCACCGAGACGCTGAGCCGCGGCACCAACGCGAACATCTTCTCTACGACGCACCCGTTCAGCGAGTCGGAGAAGAAGGCGTTTCTGTCGATGATGCGCGACACGTACGAACAGTTCCTCAACAAGGCACTCGAGGGGCGCAAGATGGCCGGCAAGGACATGACGCGCGAGCAGCTCGAAAGCCTGGCCGGCGGCCGTGTCTGGACGGGACGGCAGGCGCTGGCGAACGGCCTGATCGACGAGCTGGGGACGATGGACGACGCCATCGCCGCGGCGTGGAAGATGGCGGGTCAGCCGGCCGACAAGGAGCCGGAGATCCTGCAACTGCCGAAATCGCACGGCTTGCTCGACATGCTGATGGACATGAAGGGCGACGCCCGCCTGACGGCGCCGGAGCAGTTGCCATTGCTGCGAGCAGTGCCGGAGCTGGCCCGCAAACTCGGCCACGTCGAGTCGCTGCTGCAACTACGCGGCGAGCCGGTGTGGCTCATTAATCCGTATCGCATCGAGATGAAGTAACCCTCGTATTGCCGCTTGCGGCTTCGCGGGAGAGCCGCGAAGCCGCAAGCGGCACTCAAATCATGGCACGCTGCGAACAGGGCTATCTCTGCGAAGTCTGCGGACTGGAAGTGGCCGAGATCACCGACTCGGACCTCTACCTCCGCTACATCCTCGGCGAAGTGCCGCCGGAGCAGCTGCACCTGTTGCGCGAGCGCCACATTTGCTGCAACCCGGCGCTGGCGCAGTATGTCGTCGATTCGGCCTTCGCGCCGGTGCGCTGCGCGGGCTTCTTCGCCAAGGAGACGCTGGACGCCGCGTT
>JBBQPD010000210.1:0-8320 GCA_038331535.1 Gemmatales bacterium
CGAAATCGGTTCGCAGCGAGCGCTCTCTTTCCGTCGCCTTCCAGGAAGCCGCTGTACGATTCTTCGCTTGCTTGCAACTCTCGTCGGTCCTGGCGGGTATAATTCCCACGCGGAGAATCTCTCCCTTCCGCGCCGCTTCCCTTCTGGAGTTCCTAGTCATGAAATTGCTCTGGTCCGCCGTCGCCGTGACGGCCTTGTGGACTCCTCTTCCCGCGCCGGCGGACGATGCCCCCAAGGCGGACGCCAAGCCGATCCTGGTGCCGTATCGTCTGACAGCGCCGAAGCACGTGCTCATCCGGGCGAAGATCAACGGCAAGGGACCGTTTAACTTCATCCTCGACACCGGCGCGCCTGCCGTGTTCATCACCAAGAAAGTCGCGGAACAGGTCGGCGTCAAACCCGACGGCAAGGGCTGGGGTGCCTTCGACCGTTTCGAAATCGAGGGCGGTCTCGTCGTCGCCAAGGCCAAGGGCCGCGTCGAAGACCTCTTTCAACTCGAAGGAATGAACGGCCTCGGCTTGGCCGGCGCCGAAGTTCACGGCGTCATCGGTTACAACGTCATCGCCCGCTACCGCATCGAGTTCGACTTCACCAAGGACAAGCTCGTGTGGACGCCGCTCGATTATGAGCCGACGGGACCGATGGGCGTCGGCGGTAAGGGCGGCGCGAGCGCCGGCCTGGAAGCGATCGGGCAAATGATGAAAATGCTCGGCGGTGCGCTCGGCAAAAAGGCGACGCCGGACGTGGTGTTGCGCGGGTGGGTCGGCCTGGACCTCAGCGACAAAGACGAAGTCGTCACCGTCCGCTCTGTGCTCCCCGGTGGTCCGGCGGCGACAGCTGGCGTCAAGGCGGGTGATCGCCTCAAGAAGTTCAAGGACCGCAGTGTGTTGACCGTCGAAGACGTGGAACGCTTCGCCAAACGCCTCAAGCCCGGCGACGAGGTTCCGCTTACGATCGAACGCGGCGGCGAGACGTTGACCCTGACACTCAAGACGGCGGAGGGACTGTGACCATGAGACGCCTTTTGTACGGTCTTGTTTTCTTCCCCTGCGCCTTCCTGGCCGTGTGGACCGAGGCCGCGCCTATCAAGGTAGAAGAGCCGTTAGCGAAGCCGGTGACGGTGCCGTTCGAGCTTCTCAAAAGCGGCCACATGGCGATCATGGTCAAGATTAATGGCCAGGGGCCGTATCGTCTCCTCTTCGACACCGGCGCTCCGGTCAACCTGCTGAACAACAAGATTGCCAAGGAAACCGGCATTCTCAAGGGTGTTCCAAAGCCGTTGTTCGCGCCGTTCGGCGCGATGGGCGAGGTAAAGATCAAAACGCTGGAAGTCGGCGACGCCAAGGCCGAGGACGTGGCGGCCGTCGTCATGGATCATCCGACCGTCGAGGCGATCTCCAAGGCGCTGGGGCCGATCGAAGGCATCGTCGGTTTCCCCTTCTTCGCCCGCTTCAAGATGTCGCTCGACTACCAGGCGAAGACGATGACGTTCACGCCGAACGGCTACAAGCCGCCGGACGTGATGCGCTCCATGGCGCTGGCCTTGATGTCAGGCGATCAGCCGAAGGTGCTGGCTCCGGCCGCCCACTGGGGATTCATTGCCGCCAAGAAAGAGGGCGACGAGGAGGCCGGCGTGGACGTCAAGGAAGTGTTGGCCGACAGCCCGGCGGCGAAAGCCGGACTGAAGCCCGGCGACCGCCTGCTGACGCTCGACAGCCGCTGGACGGACAGCCTCGCTGACCTGTATTTCGCCGCCGGCTACGTCAAGGCCGGCACGACGGCGACGCTTATCGTGAAGCGCGGCGGCAAGGACGTCGAATTGCAAGTCAAGCCGGTAGCGGGATTGTGAAGTGTTTCTGTCGTCCCGGCAAGCTGAAAGCTATGTGGAAGGAAAGGGATTATCATGTCCGCACGCTCGCTCATTCTCCTAGCTTTTTTCGCGGCGCTCGGGGTCATTGCCGTCGATCCGCTACAGAGCGAACCGCCGAAAACCGCCGAGGCTTCCAGTAAGGCTGCTCCATTCACGCTCAAAGATCCGCTTGATGACAAGTCGGTGTCACTAGCCGATTTGAAGGAGAAAAAGGCGATCGTCCTCGTCTTCCTGGGCACTGAATGTCCGGTCAGCAATGCTTTTCTGCCAGTACTATCCGAGATGGAACGCGACTATGCGGCGAAGGGCGTCGCATTCCTCGGGATCAATGCGAACCGTCAAGATACACCGACGCGAGTCGCCGAGCATGCGCGCAAGTCCGCCATTCTTTTCCCGGTGCTCAAAGACGTGAACAATGTAGTCGCCGATCAGCTGGGTGCGAAGCGGACTCCCGAGGCGTTGGTCCTCGGTTCTGACGGGACGATCCTCTATCAGGGCCGCATCGACGACCAGTTCGGGATTGGCTACAGCCGGGCGGGAAAGCCGGCGCGCCGCGACCTCGCCGCCGCCCTGGATGAGGTGCTGGCCGGCAAGCCCGTGAGCGTAGCCAGGACCGACGTGGCCGGCTGCCTTATCGCTCGCGTGAAGCCTGCGAAGACCGAGGGGACAGTCAACTATGCTCAGCATGTCAGCCGCATCATGCAGAAGAACTGCCAGGAGTGCCATCGCGCCGGCCAGATTGGCCCGATGCCGTTGCTGACCTACGACGACGTCGCCGCCTGGGCCGACACGATCAAAGAAGTGGTGAGCGAGGGGCGGATGCCGCCGTGGCATGCCGATCCGCGCTTCGGCAAGTTCGCCAACGACCGCAGTCTCTCGAAGGAAGATCGCGAAACGCTGCTCACATGGATCGAAGCCGGCGCGCCGAAGGGCGACGATAAGACCCTCCCCGCTCCGCGGACGTTTCCCGAAGGCTGGCAGTTCGGTAAACCAGACGTCGTGCTGTCAATGCCCAAGGAATTTTCGGTGCCGGCCGAGACTGCACCGGGTGGAGTGCCCTATCAATACTTCAGCGTGCCGACAAACTTCACGGAAGATAAGTGGATCGAGCGGGCGGAGATTCGTCCCGGAGCCGCAGATGTGATTCACCACGTCATCGTCTTCATCGTGCCCAAGGGCGAACTCTTCCGTCCGGACAGCCCGGGGAGCGTACTCTGCGGCATGGCCCCCGGCGATATGCCAATGGCGCTGAAACCGGGTTTCGCGAAGAAGGTGCCGGCCGGCGCCCGCTTCGTCTTCCAGATGCACTACACGCCCAACGGCAAGGCCCGCACGGACCTGACGTCGCTGGGCCTGATTTTCGCCAAGGAACCGCCGACGCACCGCGTTCTCACCCGGCCGGTCCTCGACGCGAAGTTTATCACGCGCGTCCTCAAGATTCCGGCCGGGGCGGACAATTTCCGGATCGAGACGGACTACACCTTCAAGGAGGATACCCACTTCACGGCCTTCATGCCGCACATGCACCTGCGCGGCAAGGATTTCCTCTATGAAGTGACCTATCCCGACGGCAAAACCGAAACGCTACTGTCCGTTCCCCACTACCAGTTCGGTTGGCAGACGCTCTACCGCTGCGCCGAGCCGCTGGCGATGCCGAAGGGAACGAAGTTGCACTGCGTCGCTCACTTCGACAACTCGGAGAAAAACCCGAGCAATCCCGACCCGAAGAAGGACGTCTTCTGGGGCGACCAGACCTGGGAAGAGATGATGATCGGCTGGATCGACTACTACGTTGACGGCCAGAAACCGTAACAAGGCAGAATTGAACCACAGAGGCACAGAGACACAGAGAAAACAATGTCAAAAGAGGAATTGAGATAGATTGTGGCCTCCTCGCGGCAATCTACCAAGCATTCCTTCTTGATTTTGCCTTTGTTTTCTCTGTGCCTCTGTGGTTAGAAATTGCATTTCGGAGCCGCGCACCATGTCCGATACTTCGTACCTGTCTCGCCGCGACTTCGTTCGCACTGGTTTGGCGGGCGCTGCGGCGCTGCTCGGCAATACGGTGCCGGTACAGGCTGCGGACGCCAAGCTGCCGCAGAGAATGTTCGGCAAAACTGGCGTGAAGGTGCCGATCCTCGGACTTGGGACCGTCGCAGTCGGAAACCAGAGCGACGCGAAGAAGGCCGTCGCCCTCATCAACAAAGCGATCGACCTTGGCGTCACCTACATCGACACTGCTCCGCCGCGCACGCGCATTGCATTCTTCACCGGCTACGGCAAGGCGCATGCCTACCTCAACGCCGTGCTCAAGGAACGGCGCAAGGAAATCTTCCTCGTCACCAAATGTCTGGAGACCGACGGCGATCAGACCCTGCCGCTGTTGAAGAAAAATCTCGACGAACTCGGCGTCGGCCAGGTCGATCTGGCCTATACGCACAGCATCGGCCACGCCGTCTACGACTTCGACGCCCTCGTCGGCGACAACGGTCCGATGGCGATGCTCGAAAAAGCGAAGAAGGACGGCCTGACGCGCTTCGTCGGCATCACCGGCCACAACCGCCCTGAGAAATTCGCGAAGGCCATCGCGCGCCGCGACATTGACGCCATGATGAACGCGGTCAATGTCGTGGACCGGCACACCTATGCTTTCGAGGAACTCGTCTGGCCGGAGGCGCGGAAAAAGAACGTCGGCCTCGCGGCCATGAAGGTGTTCGGCGGCGGCATCACCTCATGCAAGATGCCGGAAGAATTGCGACACGCCTCGTTCCGCTTCGCGCAGAGCGTCAACGGCGTGGCCCTCACCGTCATCGGCATGGGCACCGAGAAGGAACTGGAGCAGAACGTGGAGTGGGCGAAGACGTTCAAACCGTTGACCGTCGAGGAGGCGATTGAATTGAAGAAAAAGACGGTCGCACTGGCGAAAGAGTGGGGCGCCCATCTCGACCGACTCGATGGCCAGGGCGAGAAAAGCCGACCTCTTATCAACACATGAGTCCGTACCCTGTGTACGTTTCGCGCGGAGGCGCGCGAAACGTACACACGCCCCTATCAGCGCTCGCCTCGTTTCCACACCGTGACCGCGCAACCGTGGCGCGGAAACTCTTCCCGGCGCGTCAGCCGGAACACTTCTTGTTCGTTCAATACGTCGCGCAGCTCCGCGTGCAAGGGCGTTTCGCTGATCGCTTCCCACGATGTCTGGGCTAGCGGACCTGGCATCGCCTCGATAAACACGACCATTTCCACGGATGTGGTTCGCATCCACTCACGAAACGCCTGACGGTTGGGTTCGCCTGCGGGGCCGAACGCGAAGCGATGATCTTCCAATCTAGCGAGGCTGCCGTAGCGATCGATGAACGTCCACTGCCCCAGTGGACCGAGACTGACGGCGCTCAGGATCGTCACGGGACGATTGCCGTCGAGGTCGGGCAGGTAACAGTCGGTCACGTCGAGCAAGCACGGTAACGCCGACTGTGGGCCTCCTTCCAGCGCGTGTGCCTGCGGCACGCCGTTCGCAAAGTGAGCGAACGCGACGCCTCCCAGCGTGGCAGCGGCCAGCCACGGACGGAGGGAAGGTTGTCGTGCCGTCAGGCGGCCGTGAACGAGCACAGCGGCGCCTGCCCCAGCACACACCCAGACGGCGGGAATCCAAGAATGCAGGTTGCGAGCCTTGCGGTTGGGGTGCATCACGGAGAGGAAGGCCGCGACGAGGAACAAGGCGAAAACCGCTGTGCCGCCGCGGTTCAGTTTGCGGGCGGCGAGCAGCGCGACGATCGTCAGTCCGAGGGCGAGCAAGGCACAGGCGGCGGCGACGTGATATTCCGATACAGACCAGCCAACATAGTCCTTGAGTCCTTGCAGAGCGGGCGCGTCCTGCCCGTCGCCGCGGTTACCGAACGTGAGATACCACACGAACGGGCCGACGTGTTTCGGCAAGGCCAGCCACCACGCCGCCGGCCACAGGTGCCAGCGGATCACCTGCTGCAACCGCACGTCCACGCTGTCCGTCCACACTCGTCCTGCATTGCGCCACCACACAAGAAGGCGGATAAAGACGATCCAGTACGCGATCTGCATGACATTGTGCGGCGGGAAGACGGTCAGCTCACGGCCTCGCCAGATGAATGGACGGTCACCGTGAAGTTGGATCGCCACGACTAGACCGAGAACTACCAGGAGCGCGTAATTCGAGACGGTTCGGAGTTGTGAGCGAATCACGCCGCGCCAGTCAACAGCGTCAAAATACGCACGTCCGGCCTGTAGTAGCTCACGCCGCCAGTAGAGCGTTTCCGACGCCGCGACGGCAAGCAACACGAGCAGCCAGTAGTTGTACTTGTGCAGAAACAGGGCCGTCAGCGCGATGCCGAGCCAGCGCGCACTCCGTTCGCCGCCCTCGCGCTGGACCGTTACAAGGTAGGCATACAGCACAGCCAGCGAGAGGCCGGCGCCGAGGCTCTCCAGCATCACGTCGGTGGCGAAGGCCCGATGAGCGGGGCTTAAGCCGATGAACAAGACTGCTATTGCTCCCGCCAGATTGCCGCCGCGCGGCACCAGGCGTCGGGCAACGAGGAAGCCGAAGACGATGGTGAGTACCCAGCCCGCGAGACTGGGCCAGACGGCGATCCGGTAGTCATAGCCGCCGACGGCAAG
Source organism: Gemmatales bacterium (assembly GCA_038331535.1). Taxonomy (GTDB): domain Bacteria; phylum Planctomycetota; class Planctomycetia; order Gemmatales; family Gemmataceae; genus JBBQPD01. Next base: position 6,521 of record JBBQPD010000210.1, read on the forward strand.
AGTGGCTGAAGCGAGGATGGCCTGCAAGGGCGTCCACACGCGAGCGCTGTTAACGTCCTCTAACCAACGAAAAACGCGGCCGTTGCGCAGGTCGCCTGCCAGTTTCTGCGCATAGAGATAGTGGGCGCTGCGGTCGTGCGTGCCGGAATACCACAGTTGTCGGTGTGCGTCGAGGAACTGCCGATACTGAGTTACGGCCAACGTCAGTGCGACAGCGACGACCAGCAACAACGGCAAGCGCTCGCGCCACACAGTCGGTCCATCCGGTAATTGCAATCTCTCGGATGGGGCGATCATTCCCCGGAAGCGCGCGCCGAAGGTGGTCGAGGTGGTGGCCACAGGGGATTCCTTTCCGCAGGGTTGGTCCATTCTGCCGTTTATTGACCTTCATGTTGACTGCGGCATATGGCTGAAGACAATCGGAAGATCAAAAGCTGATAGCTGTCAGCTAACAGCTATCAGCTCTTTCTCGCACCCAACTGCTGCTGAGTACGAGCAGAAGATCAAAAGCTGATAGCTGTCAGCTAACAGCTATCAGCTAGTTCTCGTACCCAACTGCTGCGGAGTACGAGCGGACGGCCGAATTCCCTGGGGCTGACAACCTGAAGGTCAATAAACGGCATCGCCCATTAGTACGCGTTGCGATTCACCAAGCCCTTGAACACGGTCATCCACAAAATGCGGAAGTCCAGCCACGGGGTCCAGTGCGTGATGTAGTACAGGTCGTATTGCAGCCGCTTCCGCAACGACGTGTTGCCGCGCCAGCCATGGACCTGTGCCCAGCCGGTAATGCCGGCCTTGACGCAGTGGCGGGCCATGTAGCTCGGGATCGTCTTGCTGAACTGTTGGATAAACACCGGCCGCTCCGGACGCGGGCCGACGAGACTCATGTCGCCGAGCAGCACGTTGATGAACTGCGGCAGCTCGTCGAGGCTCGTTTGCCGAAGAAACGTGCCGAAACGCGTGCGCCGCGGGTCGTCCTTCTGCGCCCACACGGCCCCGGTCTGCTGCTCGGCGTCGGCGCGCATGCTGCGAAACTTCAGCATGTTGAACTTTCTGCCGTTCAGGCCGCAGCGCTCCTGCCGATAGAACACCGGCCCCGGACTCGTCAGCTTGACGAGGAACGCGATCAACAACATCAGCGGCGCCAGCATGACCAGGGCGAGCAGAGACAGAACGACGTCCATGCCGCGCTTGACGACGATATTCAGGCCAAAATGCGGGCTTTCGCGCAGTCCGACCACCGGCAGGCCGTCCAGGTTCGAGGTGGTCAGCGTCAGGCCGGCCAGGTTCGGCACGTCGGCGACGAGGCGCACATCGACCATCTCCTGCGACAGCACTGCGAAGACGCGGCGCGCGTCGTCGTAGCGGTTCATCGGCAGGGCGATGAAGACGTGGCCGACCTGATACTTGCGGATCAGCACCGGCAGGTCGGCAAAGCCGCCGAGCAGGTCGAGATCGGAACTCATGCGATTGGTCTTCTCTTCGACGAAACCGACGGTGCGGATACCCATCCAGCTGGCGCGCCGCAGCGCCCGGGCCGTCTTCCGGGCCACGCGACCGGTGCCGACGATGACGGCGAATGATTGGTTGAACCCGCGGCTGCGCAAGGTCCGCACCGCCGCCCAGCTCAGACGCCGGCCGGTAAGGAGGCCGAACGGCGTCAGGACCGTGAACAGGATCATCGTCGCTCGCGAATTGTACGGGTCGCTGCGGTAAAACGTCGTCGCCAGCACAAGCAGAGACAGCAGCGCCGTCCCCTTGAGAACGCAGACGACCTCCTCACGCAGCCGTCGCAAG
>JBBQPD010000211.1:0-8312 GCA_038331535.1 Gemmatales bacterium
GTCACCTTGTTGAAGCCGAAGAAGATGCCGCGGTGGTGCGGGAACAGGCTCGGCGGACCATCATTGGTGACGAGACGCTTGCCGGTCGGGTCGTAGAGGTGGTGGAAGACCTTGAACGTCCGCTCGCGCTTGGCCGGCGTCGAGTCGTCGAAAGCATAGTGGACGTAGCGTAGTACTGGACGGTCGCCGAAGGAGAGGTCGCTGAACGTACCGTCCGTTTCCGTCCAGGAAAAGCCAACCGCCGGCTTGGGCAAGGGTGGGCCGAACGAGAGAGTGTACTTCGCCGTCTCGCCCGCTTTGAGCGACGGCAGGATAAAGTGCAGCTCGCGCGCGATCCCTTTGGCGTCTGTCGTTCCCGATTCGAAGGGGATGAGTCCCGGAGCCGTCAGCTGTGCCGCGAGCGGTTTCCCCGAGCCGTCTTTCAGGTAGGGAGTAAGCTTGACCAGGTCCGCGCGGAGGGCGAGCGCGACCCGAACCGGCACATGGACGCGGTCGTACTTGCCGGCCGCGATTGTCAGTTCGAGGGACTTGTCGTCGGCCTGTGCGGGAGCGGCGAGCAGCCAGACCGCCAGCGCTGGAGAGAAGAGTCGGTTCATGAGAGGGGTTCCAGGAATCGTTTTGCCGCGGTTCGCAGAACCGCGCGGTACCACTTCAGTCCATGCTATGCGGCGATCACCCCCAATTCACGTCCTACTTCAATGAATGCCGCCAGCGCCCGATCGAGGTGTTCCTGCGTGTGCGCCGCCGACAACTGGATGCGGATACGCGCCTGCCCCTGCGGCACCACCGGGTAGCTGAAGCCGATGACGTAGATGCCGCGTTCGAGGAGCTTGTCGGCCATACCCGACGCCAGGGCGGCGTCGCCGAGCATGATCGGCACAATCGGGTGGTTCCCCGGCTTGAGCGTGAAGCCTGCCTTTTCTAGCCCAATGCGCAGGAACTGCGCATTGGCGCGCAGCCGGTCGCGCAGGCCGCCCCCCTGGTCGATCAGCTCCAGCGCCTTGTGCGCCGCCAGCACGATCGGCGGCGGCAGCGAGTTGGAAAAGAGGTAGGGCCGCGAACGCTGGCGCAAAAACTCGACGACCTCGGCGCCAGCGCACGTGAAGCCGCCGGCCGCGCCGCCGAGCGCCTTGCCGAGAGTGCTGGTGATGACGTCGATGCGGTCCAGGCAGCCGAGCTGCTCCGCCGTGCCGCGCCCGGTCGGGCCGAGCACGCCCGTCGCGTGGCTGTCATCGACGGCGACGACGGCATCGTAACGATCGGCCAGGTCGCAAATCGCCGGCAGTTTGGCCAGGTCGCCGTCCATCGAGAAGACGCCGTCGGTGATGATGAGCCGCAGTCGGCTGCCCTCCGCCTCCTGCAAGCCGCGTTCCAGTTCTGCCAGGTCGCTGTGCCGGTAGCGAACGCGGCGTGCCTTGCACAGGCGAATACCGTCGATGATGCTGGCGTGATTCAATTCATCACTGAGGATCGTGTCGTCGTCGCCGAGGATCGTCTCGAACAGGCCGCCGTTGGCGTCCCAGCAAGAGCTGTAGAGGATGGCATCATCCTTGCCAAAAAAGCGGGTGACGGCGGACTCCAGCTCCTTGTGAATGGTCTGAGTGCCGCAGATGAAGCGCACGGACGCCATGCCGTAGCCGTAGCGCTTGAAGGCGTCTGCGCCGGCTGCGACGACCTCGGGATGGTTGGCAAGGCCGAGGTAATTGTTGGCGCAGAAGTTCAGGACTTCGCGGCCGCCGACGCGAATGGCCGGTCCTTGCGGCCCTTCGAGTTGGCGCTCGCGTTTGTAAAGCTTCTTGGCTTTCAGGTCGTCGAGTTGGGGTCGGAGAGATTGACGGAGGAGTTTGTCGCTCATGGTGTTCGTCACTACGGCAGGAGTTTTCGTTGATATCCAGCGAGAAGTTATCGTATTCCGACGCTAGCAGCGCGAATGGCTGGACGAGCCGGAGCTGTTGGTGTGGTAGTCATGGACCATGCCAGTCGTCCAAGGCCAAACCGGGAACGCGACCAAAATGTTTGGGGTTGTGGGTCACGAGCGTCAGCTGCGCCAGAGCGGTCGCAGCGATCTGGATGTCGTAGGCGCCGATCGGCAATCCCTGGGATTCCAGGTCGGCCCGGATTCGGCCGCACACCTCAGCCGCCGCCTCGTCGAAGGGGACGATTGTGATGCCGGATACCAGTGTGACGAGCGTGGAGAGATTCGCACCCTGGTGTGTCGGAGGACTTTTGAAGACGCCGAAGTAGAGTTCTGACAATACGACTGAAGACAAGCGAAGGTCTGTTGGGGAAATGGCGCGAAACCGTTGCGCGACGTGTTGGTTGCGGTTTCGCAGTAGTTCGACACAGGTATCTGAGTCGAGCAGATAGAGAGTCATAGGTCTTCGCGTTCTTCGGCTGGTGGTTGAGGGGGTCGTTCCAGTTCACCCTGCCAACCTCCTATAACGCGATCCAGGAACCCCGGCGGCCAGCCGGGATTGTCACCTGTGGCCCTTCCTGTTTGTGATGTTCCCGGCCGAACGACAACGACAACCTCGCACTCGGCTTCCGCCACACCTACTGGGATGCACAGGTTCAGAATCCCATCGGGTCCGGTCTTCTCGTGTAGCTGGATCGTTTGCATGTTGTGTCCTCCCTAGTAAATCCAGACTCTTTTCCACAACGGAATTATTCTACCGCACTGGTAAGGAAAGCGCTTGCGATTTCCGGCTCAGGCGAACCACTCCGGGACGCTATTCCCTGCCGACCTACAATACTCCCACGAAATGTGTAAAGAGCGTCCGTGCGAGGCCCGTCATGAGCAGTTCCTCCGAGAAGACGAATGCAAAACCCGGCGAAGGGCTGAAAGTCCTGGTCGTCGACGACCAGAAGGCGCACGCCGAGGCACTGGCCGAGGCGCTGGAGCGCGACGGCTACGAGTGCGTCGTCGCCGGCAGCGGCAAGGAGGGGGCGCGGCGGATTGAACACGACGACTTCGACGTGATCCTCACCGACCTGAAGATGGCCGATCTCGACGGCCTGGCGATCCTGCGCAAAGCCCGCGCCGAGGCGCCCGAGGCGGAAGTAGTCATGATTACCGGCCACGGCGACGTGAAGACGGCCGTCGAGGCCATCAAGCAGGGCGCCGCGAATTATCTGACCAAGCCGGTGGACATGGCCGAGCTGCGGGCCATCGTCGAGAAAGCAGCGGAGCGCGTGCGCGTCAACCAGGCCAACCGCGAGCTGAAGCGCCAGCTCGACGAGAAGTTCGGCTTCGAGGGCGTCGTCGGCAACAGCGCGGGAATGCAGAAAGTGCTCCAGCGCCTGCGCGCCGCCGCCCCGACCGACGCCACCGTGCTCATCCTCGGCGAGAATGGCACCGGCAAGGAGTTGGTCGCCAAGGCTCTGCACAACAACAGCTCGCGCAAGCACAAGCCCTTCACCGCCCTAAACTGCACCGCCCTCAACGAAAACCTGCTCGACGACGAACTGTTCGGCCACGAAGCCGGCGCTTTCACCGGCGCCGACAAGATGCGCAAGGGCCGCTTCGAGTACGCCAACGGCGGCACACTGTTCCTCGACGAAGTCGGCGACATGCCGCTGCCGTTGCAAGCCAAGCTGTTGCGCGTGCTGGAGAACCGCGAGATCACGCGCATCGGCAGCAACGAGCCGATCAAGGTCAACGTCCGCGTCATCTCGGCGACGCACCGCGACTTGAAGGCGGCCGTCGCCGAAGGCACGTTCCGCGAAGATCTGTATCAGCGCCTCAAAGTGTTCATCATCCAGCTGCCGCCGCTGCGCGAGCGCCGCGAGGACGTGATGCTGCTGGCGGCCCATTTCCTCAAGGAATCGAACGCAGCGCACGGCAAGAAGGTGACGGGCATCGCCGAGCCGGTGCGGCGCGCGATGACGACCTATCCCTGGCCGGGCAACGTGCGCGAGCTGCGCAACTTCATCGACAGCGGCGTGGTCCTCGATGCCGACAACGTGCTCGGCCTGGACGACGTGGAGGACAGCGACGTGCTCGGCAAGCTGCCGGCGGACGGCGTGGCCGGCGCATCAGGGTTGGTCGGCCGGCCACTAAGCGAGGTAGAGCGCTATTACATTCAGGAAGCGCTGAAGCTGGCCGACGGCAAACGCGAAGAGGCGGCGAAGATGCTCGGCATCGGCGAACGCACGCTCTACCGCACGCTGAAGGATTGGGAGGCGCTGGACAAGGTAAAGGCAGCGCTGCACGAGACGAACGGCGACGTGGACGCCGTGGCGAAACAGCTGCACCTCGACGAGGCGGAGGTGCAGCGGTTGATGAAGAAGTCGGGGATGGGCGATGGGGAGAAGTGAGATCTGTTTAGCCGCCCGTCTCGGACGGGCGCGCGGCTCGCGCCCATCCGAGACGGGCGGCTAAACAACTGTGCGCATCAGCCTCACTTGGCGGCGGCCTCAGACATCTTGGTGAAGCCCCGCGTGCGCGTATAGTCGATGAGGTAGATTTCCCCATCCGCGCCACCACACACCGCCGCGCCGCCGCCCCATGAGACGGCGTCCGACTGATCGACGATGAACTTGTCGCCACACGTCAACTCGACCTCGAAGGGCACGAATGGCCGTTGGTGAAGAAGGCTCACGAGGCGTTCTTGAAATTCATGAGCTGTCACGGATCGGATCTCCCAGCGGTGTTCGGCCAACTCGAATGCGCTATCTACGGTATCCGCTGGCGTCACTTCGTGGCGGCCTCAGACAGCGGCGTGAAACTCCGCGTGCTGGTGTAGTCGATGAGGTAAATTTCTCCGTCGGCCGCGCCGCACCCGGCCGCGCCGCCGTCCCAGGAGACGGAATCGGAACGGTCGATCACAAACTTGTCGCCACAAAGCAATTCGACCTCAAACGGGACGAACGGCCGCCGATGCAGTAGGCTGACAAGCTTTTCTTGAAATTCCTTCGGTGTCATGTCGATTCCTCCGTCGCCGTAGGGGTGTGGCCGGGAAGTTTCGCCGGCGGTGGATCGAACAACTGGCAGATTGTCGTGCAATCGAATAGACGCTGAGTGCTGTCGGGAGCCGTGAATATCACGACCTCTCTTTGCAACATGACCGCTTCCGGATGTCGAACGCGAAACACCGTGCCGCTCACCAGTTCCACCAGAAAAGGCCGAAAGGGCCTTCGATGACAAAACGACCGCAATGACCGGACGAAGTTTCCAAACGTCATTTCGCCGCTCCTGGAACACTGTCCATACTTCTCCAGTATATCCCCATTCGGTCGCACGAATCAACTACTCCCTTCCTGCTCCCTATCCTACAATCGCCCCTATGACCACCCTCTGCATTAGCAACGGCCGCGTCATCGATCCGTCGCAAAACGTGGACCGAATCACCGACCTTTGGTTGCGCGGCGACCGCCTTCTCGGCGTCGGCTCGCAGTCCCCACTCAGTGCCGATCGCATCCTCGACGCCACCGGTCTGATCGTCTGTCCCGGCCTCATCGACATGCACGTCCATCTGCGCGAGCCGGGCCGCGAGGAGGACGAGACCATTGCCACCGGCACCGCGGCGGCGCTGGCTGGCGGCTTCACCTCCGTCGCCTGCATGCCCAACACCGAGCCGCCCGTTGACGGTCAGGCCGCCGCCGAGTTCGTCTACCTCCAGGCCGAGCGCGCCGGCAACTGCAACGTCTTCCCTGTCGGCGCCGTCACCAAGGGGCGCCAGGGGGCGGAGCTGGCCGAGATTGGCGGCCTCGTGGACGGCGGCGCCGTCGCCTTCAGCGACGACAACTCTCCCGTCGTCAGCGCCGAGATCATGCGGCGAGCGATGGAGTATTGCCGCATGTTCGACAAAGCGGTGCTCAGTCACGCCGAGGATCCGGAGTTGACGCGTGGCGGCGTCATGCACGAGGGTTTCGAGAGCATGCGCCTGGGCCTGCGCGGCATGCCGGGGGCGGCGGAAGAGGTGATCGTTTACCGCGACATCGCGCTCGCCGAATTGACCGGCGGCCGGGTTCACATCCTGCACGTTTCCTCCGGCGGCAGCGTCGAGTTGATCCGCCGCGGCAAGCAGCGCGGCGTCCGCGTCACCGGCGGCGTGTCGCCGCATCACTTCGCCCTGACCGACGAGTGCCTGCGCACCTTCGACAGCAATTACAAGCTCGTGCCGCCGCTGCGCTCGACGGCCGACGTGGAGGCGCTGCTTGCCGGGCTGCGCGACGGCACGCTGGACGTGATCGCCAGCGACCATTCGCCGCACGCGCCGGAGAAGAAGATGCGCGAGCTGGATCAAGCACCGAGCGGCGTCATCGGCCTGGAAACGCTGCTGCCGGTCTGCGTCCGCGCCCTCATCGAGCCGAACCACCTGACCTGGCCGCAGCTCATCGAAAAGCTGACGATCAACCCGGCGCGCGTCCTGGGCATCGACCGCGGCACGCTGCGCCCAGAAGCCGCCGCCGACGTGACGCTGATCGACCCGGCGGCCGAGTGGACCATCGACCCCGCACAATTCCGCTCGAAGAGTCGTAACACCCCCTTCGCCGGCTGGAAGGTGCGCGGGCGGGCGCACACGGTTATCGTCGGCGGGCAGATCAAGTTCACCCGCGGTCGCGGCTGAACAAGTTCTTTTCAGGGTGCGTTTCCGTAATAGTTTTGAGGCCCGTTCACGGGCCTTTGCCGCGGAGCGGTACTAGGCCCGCCGTTCAAGCCGGCTTTGCAGCGCCGTCACGAGTTCTGCTAATCGCGCCGCCCCGAACGCCCCACCACCCACATCGGGTAGCTGGTCGATGATCTTGGCTCCGAGACGGCTGGCCAGCGCTTGAACGTTTTTTGCCATCTTCCTCACACCTCCTCGTCGAGCGGGAACCCCATTTCTAGATAATCGCGGTCGATCACGAAGCCGACCGCCCCTTGCCGCGCTTCTGTGCCGAGCCGGACGAAGAAGGCTTTGAGCGCATTGGCGTGCCGTTCCAAAGCCTCTTCGCTCGTGTAACATTGAATCACGACAGGCCGATCGATGAGCAGCTTCCCGCCCTGGGAATCATCCCGCCATACTCCGCGACCCTGCGGAAACGAAGTCGCCCCACCGAACAGCTGCCCCAGTATTTTGAGGGCTCCTCCCCGCAGGGCACACATGTTCATTGGTGGGGATGCACGGTTCCCTTGGACCGAATCGGAAACGCGGTCTCTGATGAGATGCATGAGCGGCACAGCTACGCAGGCGGCGCGGGAGCCGGAGTCGGGAGGCGCTTCCGCGCCTTGAACGCGCGCCACAGTCGCAGCCATAAGGGGCTTCCCAGGACGGCCAGAAGCAAGAGCCAAGGCGCCAGGGCGACAACCGTTACGACCAGGCCCTTGCCGAAACTCACCAGGAGTTCGATCGAGCCTTGAAACGCCCGGCCGATTTGGCCGCCGAAATCCGGCACGATGGGCGGCACATAGTCCTTGCGATCGCGCAGGGTGACCACGACGGTCGAAAACTCGACCTGGTTGTCCCAGCGATTGAGGCGGCCCTTCATGGTTTCAATTTCCGCGCGAATCTGCTTCATTTCGCGGCGCACCGCCATCATGTCTTCCGGCTTGGCGTTGGGAGCGTGTTTATCGTAATAGTCGCGCAGTCCCTTCTCTTCGATTTCAAACGTCTTAAGCCGTTCTTTCGTATCGTAGTATCCCTCGGAAACGTCCTCCGAATCGGCGCGGTTGTGCAGCGTCTCGCCCAACTTGGTGAGGGCGACGATCAAATCCCTGTAACGAGCCTCTGGCACTCGGATGGTCCATTTCCCCGAACGCGGCATCCCGCTCTCGCCACGAACGTCCGACGAGGCGATGGTCGCATTCTGCTCCCGAAGCGCCTTGGTCAGCTCGTCGCTCGCCTTGTCGAAATCTTCGACGACGATGTCGAGGTTGGCCGTGTAGATGACCTTGCGCGGCGTCTCCGCCTTGTCTTCCTTGACTGCGGCTCCCGCCAGCGCCTGGAGTGCTTTTTCATCGGGCATGCCGTCTTTTTGCTTGTCCGCCTTCGCAGAGTTCCTTTCGGAGTGCACTTCTACCGTTTGCGAAGACGCGCCGCAGCCCAGGGTGAAGAGCAGCGACCACGGCAGAGCCATAATGATCGGGCGCATGGTGAATGAGTCTCCGAAGTCCATTCTCGTTATGGTTGAGGCCCGTTCAGAGATCGTCCAGCTTTGGTAGCCTTCTCGTACAAGGAGTTACGTCCATTGAGGTAGACAAAAGTGGGGGGCGCAGCTGCACTGACGGTGGTCACTACATTCCGTCCTTCGCAGGAGTCCCCCCATGGCTACTGTACGCGCCGTCAGGGAGACGGCAGCGGTGACGGCGCGTACAGTAGCCATCGGGG
>JBBQPD010000212.1:0-8312 GCA_038331535.1 Gemmatales bacterium
GGGCGCTGGGGGGCTGCCTCCCCGGGGCCTCGTGCTGGGCGGGGTGGGGGGGGCCCCCTCTTCGCCCCGCCCCCCCCCCCCCCCCAAATCCCCCCGCTTCTATTTATAAGGCACCGTAGTAAATGTGTGTCCGCCAACGGAATACTCCCTGAAAGTTCGGACAAAATTCGCTGGCGGCGCCCTTCATTTTTATTGACCGCACTTTTCGCTGTGATACGATGCTATCATCAATACAGGTCAGCGTAACCCTCCACTGGTCCGAGCGTCGGTCGCTGACACTTTATGAGCCTCACAACTCTAAACGACTCCGGCTGCCCGGCTGAAGTCGTTTAGCGGCTACATTAGGGCGACAGCCAGTCGTTCCATCGTTACTTTCCCAGCCACGGACCAAGTATCAACCGACGGAGCCGGCCATGAAAACCCACGCTGTCCCGACGGTTCAGGACAAACCCTCGATGGTAGACGAACAACACGACCGGCCGCTTGCGACGGAGTCGGTCCCGACCGACTTCCTCGAACCGCGGCCGAACGCGACGTACAACCACAGCATGGAGTTTGAGACGCTCACCGGCGTGACGCGCCATCCGGAAAAATTGCGCTACGTGCTGACGTTCGTCGATCAGGTGTCCAAGGTGACGCACGGCAGCGCCATGGCGTTCAAGAAAGCGCTGCGGAAGGCAGCCGGCTGGTCGGACCAGCCGATCCGGGCGGTGGCGCTGGTCCTGGCCTGGCTGTGCAAGCACGACTTCGTCGTGAAGATCCGGGACGACCAGGAGCAGGTCGTCAATTATCGGCTGACGCCGCGCGGCGCCTCGCTGGCCTTTTCCGGCATGGGGGCCGCATCCGGTCCGGCGCCTGCACCGCACTCCGCAGACGATCAGATGCCGCCGGAGCGCACGGCGATGCCCGACCTCGACCCAGGGACGTTGCTGATCCGCTTCCGCGACAAGGCCCAGGAACTGGCGGACGCCGGCAGCCGCCTGGAGGCCAACCGCACCAAGTACCGCGAGATGCAGATCGAGCTGAAGCGACTTGATGAAGAGTACAACGAGATCGCCCGCATCCTCGTCGCCAACCGCGAATCATCGGCACTGCTCTGCCGGTTGCTGGAGTTGCAAGGGGCGGTGCCGAGCCGGTCCTGAATTGTTTAGCCCGCAACGCAAGCAAGGGAATGAATCGTTCCCTTGCTGCGGGCTATTGGAGCCGCCGAAGCACCTCTTTCGCCGTCTTCGCCAACATCTCAAGGCACGAGTCCACGTCCGCGGCACGCGCGAAGAAGGTTAACACCGGTCGGCGCGCCTCGATCCGCTGCCCGGCGTCCGGGAGGTCCGCGAAGGCCGGCATCTCTTGAATCGAGAGCGGTATTCGCAGTACCTCTTGCCACGGCCCCTCCTGGGGAAATCCTGTCGTTCCCGGTGCGAACAAGATCGCCTTGCCGACGACTCCGTCCGCCGTCTCTTGCTCTACAGGCAATGCGGCTGCGGTCGAGTCAAAGGCCAGGCGATGCCACCTCAGCGCCGCAACACCTGTGGCGTACTCCAGAACCTCGACCGACGCCGTATAGCGCGGGTTCACTTCCACCGGCCAGAAGGCGCCGTCTTTCCATACCCCATCGACACCGAACAAGCCGCGCAACCCGCAGCCGTCGGCCAACACGACTCCGAGTCGCTCCAACTCCCTGCGCTCGCGCGGACCGAGCGCCAGCGGGCCGACGCTGCCGCAGTACTGAAAAGGGGCCGCGTTCAGCCAGGTTTCGCCGACCAGCTGGCGCGTCACACCAAGAAGGCGCGTTTCACGCGCGCCGGCGACGAAGAGCGCGGACCGCGCCTCGCCCTCGACGAATTCCTGCACATAGAAACGAGAAGGAATCGAGGCAATTTCCTCTCCGCAATAGAAGCGAATGCCACTACCGCCGGCGCCGCGCCGCGGTTTGACGAGCCGGCGCGTGGCACCGAGGTTTGGCGTGCAGCGCGGCGCCGGCAGACCCGCCGACAGAACGAGATGAGCCACGTTCCCCGGCTCGCGGACTGCTGTCAGGGCTGCGGCATCGTTGCCCCAGAGCGTTCGCGTCTTCGCCAGCCGCGCCACGAGGCGCGGATGATTCTCCAGCCCGCCGGCGTACAGCCACGGCGCGACGGGAGCCGATTCGAGCAAGTCGGCGAATCCGTCCGGGTAGGCTCCTGTGAGCCGCACCGCCGGACAGCGTCCACGCAAGTCGGCGTCGGCGAAGAGATCGGCGCACCACGGCCGCAGCCCGGCCCGCAGCGCCGAGAAGGCCGCGGCCCGGGCGCTGGCGCCGATGATGAGAAGGTCCACAGCGTCCGGAGAGGAGATAAGGGGGAGGGTGTCTTTGTTTTGGTATCGAGACAATGAAACCTGAGTCCTTTCGCCTTCCTTGTCCCGAATCTATTTGAACGATCAAACGAGGCAATCACACCGGTACCAACCCTCTGGGAACGCTCGTCTTCAGGAACTCGCGCACCGGTTCCGGTTCCTTGTCGGCGAGGAGATCCAACACCGCAACCTCGCACGGCCCAAGCAGTTCGATGCCCAGCAGCTGGCCGTCGGCGTCGTAATCGGCGTAGACCAATCCCTCTTTGATCTCCTTCGTTTGCGCTACTGTTCCTTCGCGTGTCCGCAAGTAGGTGGCGACTGTGCGGCCTGTTGCGTCGTCGAAAGACGCTTCCATGCGAAATGTTGGCTTGGTCATGTCTCCATTCTCCCTGGTCATTTTTTACGTTGCGCTTTCTAATTTCGTATCACGGAGATGACCACGATCTGAGTCGGGTCTTCTTCAAATATCACGTCCACATTTTTCCCGGCTCCGAACTGCTTCCGAAAGTGAAGCCGATCCTCGTCTGCTCGCAGATCGGTTTCGTCCGGTTGTCGAAGTACGTCAAGAACGTCATCCTCGGTAACACTTCGCTCCTGCATTCGCCGTATGGCGTGTGCGTCGAAAGCAACACTCCGACAACCGCGCACGTTTTCCTGAATAACGCGAACGATCGCCATCGTGCATTCCCTTGTGTGTTTCGGGACCAGGAGATGAAAGTAGGCAGGCACGTTTTCTATGAATTTGTGAGATCAATAAACGTGCCCTGCCCGCTGTTTTTCCTCACACTATCGGCTCGTACAGCAAGTAGTTGGCGATCTACTGCCGAGTAGCACGGCTCCGCAGCTGGGTAGCTCGGGCCACTGCCGTGTCGCACTGTGTCTCGACCGCATCGTACTCTCTTTCCTGACCTCGTCAAGGATCTATTTCTCCCATCCCGACTTCATCTCGAACACTTCCAGCGCCTTCACCCCGGTCGCGCCGCCCTGGCTGAACGCCTCCAGCGAGCGGTTCTTGTCCGCGAGGATCACGCCGACCGACACGGCGGCCTGGCCGTCGTTGACGAACACCTCGATCGAGCCGCGGTCCGCCAGGATGCGCAGCCGAATCTTGCCCTGGTCCGGCGCGAGCGGGACGACCTTATCCTTGCAGCGGAGCTGCCGCTTCTTCACGTCGTATTCCACTGACACACCGCGAACGACGAGGCCAAAGCGCTCCGCGTCCTTCACCTCGAACTCGGCGCGGATGTCGAACAGCTCGCCGGTGATGCCGCCCAGCGGGTTCTCGCCGGGTTTCAGCATCTGCGCGTCGATCGTGTGCTTCTTGCCGTGCAGGGCGTCGAGTTCCTTTACCGGTAGGGCGAACAGGCGCACGCCGTCGGGCGTGCTGCGTAGCGTCAGCTCAACCGGGACCGTCATCTGCTGGTTGAACGGCATTCCGGGAAAGGTGATGCCCTGGCCCCAGCCGATCTGGATGCGCCGGCCGTCGGGTGCGTTGCTGAACGTCTGCGCCGCGTAGAAGTTGCCGTGCCAGAGCTGCTGCTTCGGTCCGTCTGGCGTGAACTTCGCGCCGTCGAAGTCGCCGGTGGCGTACTTGCCGTCGGCAGCGTATAGCACCCATTTCTTCTTCTGTGCGTCGCCATCGACGGCGATCTCGAAGAGGTCGGGACACTCGAAATAGCCCTCGATGTGGCCGCCTTCTTTCCAGTCCTTGAGGTTCACCGAGGTATGGAAGACGATCCAGCGCTTGCCGTCGCGCTCGTCGTAGACGGCCATGACCCAGCGGCGCGTCGGCGCATGCCAGAGGAGGCGCGGGTCGCGGCCGACGTGCTTGACAACAGGGTTGCAGGGCAGTTCCGTCCAGGTGCGGCCGCGATCGGTGCTGACGACGAGGCACTCGCCGCGGCCGGTGCTGGTGAATGCGGCGATCAGCGCCTTCTCGTCCGACTTGCTGAGGTCGGTTGTGTTGGGCGTGTCCACAATGGCGCTGCCGGAGAAAGCCCAGTCGCCGTACTGCTTCGGGTAAATCGCCTCGCCCAGCTCCAGCCAGTGGACGAGATCCTTGCTGATGGCGTGGCCCCAGTGCATGTTGTCCCAGTTCCAGCCGTAGGGGTTGTGCTGGTAGAACAGGTGATACTCGCCCTGGTGATAGACGAGGCCGTTCGGGTCGTTCAGCCAGCCGCGCCGCGAGGTGAAGTGGAACTGCGGCCGCTGCTTTTCCTGGTAGAGCGGCTCGCCCTTGATGTCGTCGCCCTGCGTGATGGCAGCCAGCGTTTTCGACTCGCTGGAAAGGCGGTTCACCTCGACGGTCAGCTTCTTCCCTTTGAAGTCGCCCACATCGCAGAAGGCCCAGAAGTCGGCCTTGTCGTCGGCTAGCTCGATGTCGAACTCGCGTACCGTCTTGCCGTCGGCGACGAGCTTCATGCGCAGCTTGGCGGCGCCGGTCTGGACTGGCAGATGCAGGTAGCGGCTCGCGACGGCGATCTCGCGCCAGGCCGGTTCCGCCATCAACTTGCGGTCGCCCTGAACGATGTGATCGACGTTGATGTGGCCCCAGCCCTCCGTGCGCTGATCGACGATCTGGATGACGACGTTCTTCCCGTCGAGATCGGTCACGTCCCAGGTGTGCCAGTCGAGTTGTTCACTGCCGCCGGGCCGGTCGTTCGGCCCCGTCGCGGTGCGGACGACCTTGCCGTCGAGCAACAGGTTGATGCACGTTTCGCCGGGATATTTGCCGCCGCCGACCAGGAAGTTGAGGTACTTACGCTCAATCTTGAACGCCGGCGACGTGAGCGTACCGATGGACTTGTCGCCGCCGTGGAAGCTGTTGACCAGCCCCTTGCCCTTGAAGCCGGAGACGGGCATTTGGCCAGGGAGCGCGCCCTGCGCTGGGCCTGTGCCGAACGCCTCGCCGGTGGTCTTCCAGTCGCCGTAGTCGTCGCCCTCGAAGTCGGCGACGAGAATGTCGGGCCGGTCGGCGGCGGTTAGCGTAGGCGCCAGGGATAGGAGAATGGCAGCGACGGTGAGGAGAGGTTTCATGGTGCCCTGTGAAGTTGGGTTGTCGATTCGGCGCTGGCTCATGCGGTCCAGGATAAGATAGTGGCGGACGCGCTCGATTGCCGCTTGCGGCTTCGCGGTAGTGCGCCGCTAAGCCGCAAGCGGCAAACGTCGTGGCGGCTTGACCGCCGTTCCGTCGCCATGCTATTCTGCCCCTGTCGTTTGTGCCGCGTGGGAGAACGTCATGATCGCGACCGCCACCCCCTTCATTCAAGAGCGCGAGATTGCTGCGACGGGGCAGCGGTTCGTGCTGCGCCCGACGAACTGGGCAAATTACCGCGCTTTTGCCGACCTTCTGGAAGAGGTCCATGTCCGCCTGACCTACGACCGCGGGAGACTGGAATTCATGACACTGTCGAACCTTCATGAGCGGCTCAACCGGCTTGTTGCTCGGCTCCTGGAAGTGTTGACGGAAGAGTTGAACATGCCGTTGATGAGCGCGGGATCGACCACGTTGAACCGGGAAGACCTTGACCGCGGCGTCGAACCGGACCAGAGCTACTACCTTGAGAACGAGCCGCGCATGCGCGGACGCGATGAAATCGACCTGACGCGCGATCCGCCGCCGGACCTTGCCATTGAGATCGAAGTGACCCGAAGCGCTCTTAACCGCATGAGCATCTACGCGGCCCTGGCAATCCCTGAAGTCTGGCGCTTCGACGGCGAGACGCTGCACGTTCACGTGCGCACGCCGGAAGGCACCTATGTCGAGACTGAGCGCAGTCCCCATTTTCCGTTCCTGCCGTTGGCCGAGATTGTCGCCTTCATCGCGCGCCGCCATGAGATCAGCGAGACGGAACTGGTCCGTTCCTTCCGCGCCTGGGTTCGCGAACAGATCGCACGCGGCTGGCAAGCCCAAGGTTGATGATGACACCCCTCCTCGTCCGCGGCGCCTGCCCGCACGACTGCCCCGACACCTGCGGCGTCGTCACCGAAGTGCGCGACGGCCGGGCCGTCGCTTTCCGCGGCGACGCCGACAATCCCAGCACGCGCGGCTGGCTGTGCGCCAAGGTGCGGCCGTACCTCGATCACGTCTATCATCCGGATCGACTACTCCATCCGCTGCGCCGCGTTGGCCCGAAGGGCGGCGGGCGCTGGCAGAGAATCACCTGGGACGAAGCCATCGCGGAGATAGCCACACGCTGGCAGGAGATCATCGCCTCGGATACGGCGGAAGCCATTCTGCCGTACAGTTACAGCGGCACGCTCGGCCTGGTGCAGATGAGTGTCTGCAACGCCCGGCTGTGGAACCGCCTCGGCGCCAGCCAGTTGCAGCGCAGCATCTGCGGAGCGGCGGCCGAGTTCGCCGTCGAAGCCACCCTCGGCGCTCGCTGGGGCGT
This sequence comes from Gemmatales bacterium, assembly GCA_038331535.1. Classification (GTDB taxonomy): domain Bacteria; phylum Planctomycetota; class Planctomycetia; order Gemmatales; family Gemmataceae; genus JBBQPD01. Next base: position 6,729 of record JBBQPD010000212.1, read on the forward strand.
GCCGTATGCAGACGTGGTGCATAGCAAGCTCGTCATTCTCTGGGGACACAACCCGGTCAGCACGGCGCCGCACTTCATGCCGTTTCTGAATGAGGCTCGGCGGCGCGGCTGCTTTGTCGTCGTCATCGACCCGCTGCGAAACAAGACCGCCGATCATGCCGATTTGCACCTCGCGCCGCTGCCCGGCACCGACGGCTATCTGGCGATTGGCATCGCGCACCTCCTCGTCCGCGACGGCCAGCACGATGAAACCTGGCTCCTCGCCTACACGGTCGGTTGGCCGCAATTCCGCGAACGGCTGAGCGCCTACACGCCCGAAGTCGTCGCGAAGAAGTGCGGGCTAACGGAAGACGCCGTCGTCGGTCTGGCGCGGTTGTACGCCGAGCGGCGGCCGGGGCTGATCCGCATCGCCGACGGGATCAACCGCAATCGCAACGGCGGCCAGAATGTGCGGGCCATCTGCGCCTTGCCGGCGCTGACGGGGCAGTATGGCGTGCGCGGCGGCGGTCTGGGATACAGCACCAGTGGCCACGTGAAATGGAACTCGCTGGCCGTGAACCAGCTGTTGCCGCGGAGCCGCATCATCAACATGAACCGTCTCGGCGCTGCTCTGCTCGGCGAAGTCGACGGACCGCCGATCCGTTCGCTGTACGTTTGGGGCGCCAATCCCGCCACCTCGACGCCGAACACCGCGAAGGTCGTCGAGGGGCTGATGCGTGACGACCTATTCACCGTCGTCCACGAGTTGTTCCTCACCGACACCGCCGACTACGCCGACCTGGTGCTGCCGGCCACGTCGCAGCTCGAACACACCGATTTGCACAAGAGCTACGGCCACACGTCGCTGACCTACAACCACCCGGCGATTGCCCCGCTGGGCGAGTGCAAGAGCAACTGGGAAGTGATGACGCTGCTGGCTACCGCGCTCGGCTTTCGCGAACCGTGGCTGCATCAGACGCCGGACGAGATCATCGACGAAGTGGTGACCGCGACCGCGGCCACGAACCCGGCGTTGCAATCTGTCACACTGGCGCGGCTCAAGGCGGAAGGACACGTTGCGCTAAACGTCGGTACGGAACCGCCTTTCGCGGGGGGACGCTTTCCGACTTCCAGCGGGAAAATGCATCTCTTCAGTGAACAGACGGCCGGCCTTGGACTCGACCCGCTGCCCTCCTTCACGGACAGTAGGGACGATGGCGGCAAAGCGGCGACGGCAGGATCGCTCTGGCTGATCTCCGCCGCAGCGCATCATTTCGTCAGCAGCAGCCTCGCCAACCAGGCGGGTTTATTAAAGAACGCGGGCGAACCGGTCGCGCACCTCCATCCCGATGACGCGGCGGCCAGGGACATTCGCGACGGCGATTGGGTAGTGATCGAGAACGGCCGAGGCTGGTATCGCGTGCGGGCCGTGGTGACCGACGGCGTGCGGCCCGGCGTCGTGGCGTCGCCGAAGGGGCGCTGGTCGAAATTGAGCGGCGGCCGCAACGTCAACTGGACCACGTCAGACGCACTGGGCGACATGCAGGGGCAGAGCACGTTTCACGACAACCGCGTGTGGGTGCGGCGGGCTGATTCCGACTGAGG
>JBBQPD010000213.1:0-8306 GCA_038331535.1 Gemmatales bacterium
GTGCCCCACAAATAAATAATTCGGGCGCGGGGGGCACTTACGCCCCCGGGTGTGCCTCCCCCGGGGTACTCCCGCCCCCCGCTCGCCAGATGTAGTCATCCTTATTCTTCCTCCTCCTCGCCCAACCCGTCCGCCACCTCATCGAGGATCTTCGCGCGCTCCACCGCTGTTGGAGGCGCCGCGAGGTCTTTCTCCCAGCGGCGTAGTTCCAGCCGATTCAACTCGCGCCGCAGTTCGAGGAATTCGTCCGCACTGAGCCGGGCGGCGGCCGCGACGATTTCGGCGACGGTGGACATCGCAAGTTCCTTCTGTCAACAACCGCAGATTGCCGCTTGCGGCTTAGCGGTCCAACGCCGCTAAGCCGCAAGCGGCAAACGGCGACTCTACCGCAGGCGCCGCTTGATCGCTAGAAACGCCTTGTTCGCCTCTTCCGCGATCGATTTGTTCTTGCCGCCGATAAGCTTCTCCAACTTCGGCAGGCTTAACGCCGTGCCTGTGTCGGCGAGGATCTTACAGATCGCCGTTCTCGTGCCGTCGTCGCCCGTTTCGAGGAATGGTTGCAGACCCGGTTCCGCCGCGGGACCGAACTCCTTGAGCGCCTTGACCGCTGATTCGCCTATCCAGATGTCGGTCAGAGTGCGGGCGATGGTGTCCACGGTATCCGGCACCTTTAACTTGCCCAGTGCTTCCAGGGCATTGGCGCGGGCGCCGGTTTCCTCGTTCGGTGTGTTCACGACTGCTGCCAACTTGTCGGCGCACTCCGGCGTCCCCCAGGTACTGAGCGCCTTCGCCGTGATCCCTTTGCCGGAAAACGTCCAGTGTTCCAGCCCGGGAAGAAGTCCCTTCGCGATCTCGGCCTGAAATTCTTCATCGACCGGCGTCAGAACCAGGCGATGCGCCAGGAGGACGGCGGTTTCTGGCGTATCGCCGCGCAGCGTCTTCACCACGACCCGGCTGCCGGAGTGGCGGTTGCGGCACAGGAAGGCGACGCCGAAGCCGCCCGCGCCGAGGATGCGCTCCGGATCGAACTTGCTCAGCGGGAACGGGGCGAAGCGCTCCGGGTCGAGCGTCGCCGCCGCGCATAGCGCCGCCAGCGCTTCCGGCCAGGCCCGGCGTTCCAGCGCGGCGAGGTAGGCGTTGTGCTGCGCCTCGGCCCGCGCCTTGTCGTCGGGCAGCAGCGTGGTCAATTCCTGGAAGTCGCGCTGGGCCGCGTCGAAGTCGCCGGCGACCACTTCGAGCTTGCCTACAGCGTTGAGCAGGGCCGGCAACCGCTGCCGCTCGTCCGCCGGCAGCGCCCGGTAGCGGGCGACGAGCTGCTTGACCAGCTGCCGCTCCGCATCGGTGCGGACGGACAAAGAATCTCCGTGCGTGAGCGCACGTTTCTCCAGTCGGTGTTGTTCCAGCGCCCGCAACACGTCGCTGCTCAACTGCCGCAATTGTGCGTTCTGCTGTTCCAGTTCGCTCTTCACATCGAGGACGCTCGAATGCGTCTCGGCGAGCATCTCCTGCACGTCGGCGAGCATGTCTTCGAGCCGGTCGCCGTGCTGATCGAGCGCGTCGGCCAGTCCGGTGAACCCCGCCTGCTGCGCCTGGGCGATCTGCTCGGTACGGGCGAACATCAGCCCCTGGAACAGCTCCTCATCCGTCTCGACGGCGCGGCGAAAGAAGAAACGCAGGGCGACGATCAGCAGCGGTTCACCCTGCGGCGGCAGCGGGATAGCCGGCCTGGCGCAGCTCGACGGCGGCGCGGGAGAGGATGGCGAACTCGGCTTCGAGGCGGCGGTTCGGGTCGCCGAAGCGGTCGAGGTCGGCGGCCTGCTTGGCGAGCGCTTTCGGCTCGATGCCGCCGGCGGTCAGCACGCCGGCCTTGCGAGCGGCGCGCAACTGTTGCAGCGCCTCGCGGCGGGCCAGCAAAGCGGAGCCGTGGAACTCCGGCAGCGGGGCCGCGGCGAGGAACGCCTGAATCTGCTGGCGAAAGCCCTTCTCGTCGCCGCTGGCGAGCAGCCCCTTGCAGCGGTCCCACCACGACTCGCCCGCCAGTGCGATCTCGACCGCTCGCCGGCCTTGTGCAGCGCCCGCGTCAACCGCTTGCTGTGATCGAAGAAGCGCTCGGCCAGCGCACGCACGGCGCCGTCGGCCCCCTCGCCGACTTCCTTGAAGCCGAGCGCTTCGCCAGCCGCCGCGACCCCCTTGACGGCGAGGGACGACAGAAAGGGAAAGACGGACATCGGTGCGACCTCCTCCGACGGTGCGAATCGCGGTTGAGTATGGGACGCGAGTCACCGAAGCAAAGACGGCAGGCGAAAGTCCGGATAGTCGTTATTCGTCGTCGAAAGTGAGATATTTGTCTACCGGACGCGACCTCTTTTTTGTTCCTTCGAAGTTAGTGAATGCCGTCGAGAAGCGCTTGAACCGTCTTCGGTTCACCTCCATGTCCCAATTCGATAATGGTGGTGAACGGCCCTCCATTCAACGAGAAATTGCTTTCCTGAACCCAATGGCGTATTCCGTGACTTTTGAGAAGCTGGGTCACTTCTTCGACCTGACTCACGGGTAGCAGGATAAATGGTCCAGCAGTCCCCTCAGTCGAGACACGCAGAGTAGATTTCGTCGAGGTATCAATCATGGTCGGTTCCTCAACCCTCCGAATCCGCAAGACAATCGTCCGCTTGCAACAGTGGATTGGACCACCGCTTGTCGATTCTGTCAAGCAACGGGCAGGAGTCAGAGGGATTGGCTGACAGCTATCAGCTAACAGCTATCAGCTTTCAGCCAAAACAGCGGCTTCAGGCTCGGCGCGCCCGCGCCAGTCCGCGTCTGGCTCTCGTCTCATTTGTTCCGCACGTTCCAAGCGAAGTCGAGCGCGCACCGCGAGCGCGGCCGCTCGGCTCAAGTACCGCGTCCGTCGTCCGTAGCATCTCAGGTGCGGCCGTTTTGACTCGCCGGCACCACCTCCAGATCGACAACCGCTACCGGAACGGACCGCACGAACTCCCCAGTGACCTTCGACGGCGCGGCGGAAACCGCTTCCGGCCGGCTCGGAGGTGCGACCGGCGCTGGCGGAACGTGAAAATTACGAAACGAACTGGTCGCGCCCGTCTCTTTCCTCGGCTGTTCCTTCGTCTCGGCCGGCGCGGGGGCGGCCCGGCGCTCCATCGCCTCCCTGGCCCGCCGCTCCGCCTGCAGCTCGTTGAGCATCTTCCGCGCTTCCTTCAGCTGGCGGGTGACGTGCGCCTCGTAGCGCACGACACGGTCCAGCTGGGCGTCGGTGCCGGCGGAGACCTCGTAGCGCGCCGCCCGCCGCTGCCGCCACATCTGGAGCGCGATCCGCTCGGCCAGCTCGCGCTCGGTGAAGGTGGCTGGAAGGAGTTCCGCGACAATCTCGACCAGGAAGACGTCCCATTCCTCGGCGCTCTCGCCGGCCAGCACGGGCCGCTCGGAACACAGGCCGTGCGTGGCGGCGTTGAGGGAGGAGCGTTCTTTGCCCGCGTCGGAGCGCGGACCGGTAGCGGTGTTGGACATGGTGTGCCTCGTCGTGTTGAAAGAATGGGCGACGTTCACGCCGAGGCTACCGGAGGCCGGTACGTTGTGGGGAGAGCAGTTTCGCGGTTTTTTACAGTATTCAGGAGCCGCGCACGAAGTAAGCGGTTTTCACCCCGCTTACTTTGTGCGCGGCTCCTGTGCCCGCTGTGCCCGCTTACTTCGTGCGCGGCTCCTTGTCCGCGCCGATGCACCACAGATGATTTTCCGTGCGCACGAACAGCTGACCGTGCGCCACCGCCGGCGACGAGAAACACTTCTCGCCCAAGTCGTTCTTGCGCACCAGCTCGAACGTGCGTCCCGGCTTGACGACCCAGCAGACGCCGGGATCGTCGTCGAAGAACAGTAGGTTGCCCTCGACCAGCACCGGCGAGCAGTAGTGATGCTTGCCGAGCTTTTCCTGGTACAACCGTTTGCCCGTCTTCGCCTCGACGCAGTTCAAGACGCCCGTGTCGGTGCAGATGTAGAACAAGCCATCCACCGCGATCGGCGACGTGACATAAGCAGCATTCTTCGGGTTTTTGGCCACGTCCGGGATGTGCCAGAGAACATGTTCCGTCTTGGTGATGTCGCCGTGGCCGTGCGGACTGAAACCCATGATGTGATATTCGGGGAACCCCGTCGATAAGCAGAGCACGTCGTCGTGATAGACCAGGCTGGCGACGAACTGTTCCGTCGGGCCGTAGTTGACCCACAGCAGCTCGCCGGTGTCCGCGTTGTAACCCGTCACCATGCGGTTGCCGCTCAGCACCAGTTGCGTCACTTCCGGTTCCTTCGCCGTGCGCACCAGCAGCGGCGTGCAGTAGGAGCGGATACCCTTCTTGTCCTTGGGGTGAGCGCGGGAGACGCGCCAGACTTCCTTACCGGTCTTCTTGTCGAGGGCGACGAGGTACGCCGAGGGATCGTCCTGGTCGCCGTTGAGGATGACGAGATCCTTGTGCAGCACCGGCGAGGTGCAGAAGCCGTGGACCGACTTCAGCGTGCCGGGCGACTGCCGCCAGATTTCCTTGCCGTCGAAGTCGTAGCAGACGACGACCATCTTCGGGTAATCGAGGAAGGCGACATACACGTATTTGCCGTCGGTGGCAGGCGTGGCGCTGGAACGGCTGTTATGCGGATGCTTCCCCTCCCACTTGGCCGTGACGACGGTCTTCTCCCAGACGACTTTGCCGTCGCGGCGGTCGAGGGCGAGGAGGACGCGGTCGGCCTCGTTGTCCTTGCCGGCCGGCTGCTTATCGACGCTGGACGTGACGAACACGCGGTCGCCGAAGACGATGGACGACGAATGGCCGCTGCCGGCAATCGGCGTCTTCCAGCGGACGTTCTTGGTCGCGCTCCATTCGAGCGGGACGTTCTTCTCCTCGGAGGTGCCGTCGCCGCGCGGCCCGCGCCAGCCAGGCCAGTCCTCGGCGGCAACCGCGGATGCGCATACGAGGTTCACGAGGAGGAAAGCAGCCGTTCGGGACATCGACGAGACTCCGAGAAATGGAATGGGGGAGGGTGTTGTTTAGCCGCCTGTCCAGGACGGGTGGCTCTTCGGGTGGTTCGTGTCGGGCGGGTTTTCAGAGTCTGCCTCGGAAGGTGTCGTATTTTACGAGCCGCGACCGTTAGGGAGCGTTTTTTTGCAGCGTGTGGCCAACGCTCCCTGACGGTCGCGGCTCGTAATACTCACGTGTGGCATAGATTCTCAGTCCAGCGTATGAACGTACCCCGTCGGCGGCAGGGGGCGGCGTTGGCCATGCTCTTCGAGCCAGAGGCCGTCGGCGACGCACTCGCCGACATGCGCCAGGGTGATACCTGGCACCGGCTGCGTTGCCAGCAGCCGCCGGCCATCCTCCGGCGCGACGGCGAACACCAGCTCAAAATCCTCGCCGTCTCCGAGGGCGTGTTGCAACGGCGTCTTGTCGTCCTTCATTTGCCGGGCGGCCGGATCGATCGGGATCGTCTCGGCGCGCAGCACGGCCCCGCAACGGCTCTCGACACACAGCTTGTCAACGTCGGCGGCGAGGCCGTCGCTGACGTCGATCATGGCATGCAGGTCGGCAGCCTGATGCAGGGCCAGCGCCTCGCGCACGCGCGGCGTGAAGTCCAGGTGTTTGCCGAGGATGCTGCCGCCGAACGCACCCGTTGCCAGCAGCCAGTCGCCGGCCTTCGCCCCATTGCGCCGCACCGGACCGCGCGGCGTCGCCTCGCCGAAGACCGTCACGCTGATGACGAGCGGACCGTCCCAGCTATTGGTATCGCCGCCGACCACGGCCGTATCGAAGGCGTCGGCGGCTTCGCGCAGGCCGAGGTACAACTCTTCCGCCAGGATACGGCCGCCCTTTCGCGGCAAGCCGACGCTGACCACGGCGGCGACGGGGACGCCGGCCATTGCCGCGATATCGCTGAGGTTGACGGCCATCGCTTTCCGCCCCACGCGGCGCGGACCCGCCTCGTCGAGCAAGAAGCAGCTGCCTTCTAGCAGCATGTCGGTCGTCACCAGGCACGGCGCCGCGGTCGGCCAGGCGAGCGCGGCGGTGTCATCGCCGGGGCCAATCAGGACGCGCGTGGCCGAGGGTGTGCGGCGGCGCAGCCAGTCGATGAAGGCGAATTCGCCGAATGGTGCGTCCTGAGGCATGGAGGTCCGTTCGTATAGCCCCCGACAGCGCGGGGGTAGAGGAGTACACACTTTCCGACTTTATCGCTTCTGCGGCGCGCATTCTACCAAAAATGTGTTAAACTTCTGTTGCGAACAGAGAAACGGCCCGCCGCACCCTGGCGGAGGAGCGGGCCGGGGCAGGCTCGTCTCCCGCCACCCGTTCCCTTCCGACACTCCGCGAGACGTCCGCATGAACCCTGCAACCGTTCCCCTTTCGCTCCTTGAATCCGCACCCGCCGTTAGCCGGGTCTTCGGCACCCGGCCGTTCCACGCCGACGGCGACCTGCTCGCCCTGGCCTTCGCCGCCGACGGCGACCTCTGGTCCATCGAAGAACCCGGCGTGCTGCGCCGCTGGAATGTCGCGCAGCAGCGTCAGCTCGATTGGTTCCCGCTCGAAGAGATGGCGACGCTCTGGTGCTTCAGCCGCGACGCCCGCCTCGTCGCTGCCGCCAGCAAGGAGCTGACCGTCTGGGACGTGGCCACCGGCGCGCTGCGCGAAACCTGGAGCCATCCCGCGTCCTCGTGGATCACCGCCCTCAGCTTTCGAGACAAGGGCTACGTCCTCGCCGCCGGCGACGACGACGGCATCGTCCGCCTCTGGGACTGGGCCAACCAGGAAGAGTTGATGCGCATCCCCGCCCACAAGAAGGCGGTCAGCGCCCTGGCCTTCAGCCCCAACGGTCGCTTCCTGGCCACTGCCGGCGAGGAGAAACTGATCCACCTCTGGGACGCTGAGAGCGGCCAGCGCGTCGGCACGTTGACAGGGCACACCGACCGCATTCCGGCCCTCGCCTGGCACCCCGACGGCAAGCGCCTCGTCTCCGCCGGCTGGGATACCACGGCTCGCGTCTGGGATACGCAGACCTGTGAACCGATCATCCTGCTCAACAGCCACGACACCCAGGTTCAAACACTCGCCTTCAGCCCCGACGGCTCGCGACTGGCCTGCGCCGACTCGGCGAACGCGGTCCACGTCTGGGACTTCGAGCGCAATCGCACCCTCACCGTCTTGCACCAACAGGCGGGCGAAGTCCGCGCGCTCGCCTTCAGTCCCGACGGCCAGCAGCTGGCGTCCGGCGGCGTCGAGCGCGTCGTTCGTCTATGGGATGCACGCGAAAAGGCCGCGGAGGAACAGACTCCCGACACGCTGCTCACGCGCACCTGTGTGGCGGTGACGGCCGGCGGCAAGAGAGTGGCAAGCCTCGGCGCCGGCACGTCGCTCCGCATCTACGACCTGGCGACAGGCGAGCAGGCGATGGAGCTTCACAACGCCGATTCGCTGCGATCATTCGCCGCCAGCCCGAACGGCCTCTGGTTCGCGGCCAGTGTCGCCCAACCGGAAGAGGAGAAGCCGGCCAAGCAGCCGCTCCCGGCAAAGGTCGCGCTGTGGGACGCGGCGAGCGGCCGGGTTCAGGCGTGGCTGGAAGGTCAGTCCGGCCCGGTGACGGCGTTCGCCTTCGCCCCGGACTCGGCGACCCTCGCCTCGGCCGGCTACCAGAGTAGCGACGTTTGGCTGTGGGACGTGCCCTCCGGCGAACCGCAGCTGCTGATTCCCGGCGCCGTCGAAGGCTGCTCCGTCGAATCGCTGGCCTTCCATCCGCAGGGCCGGCTGCTGGCGGTCGGCGGCATCGACTACCTGGCGACGGGCGGTTCCGATGGCCGCATCGCCCTGTGGAACGTGGTTGCCCGCCATCCCATCCGCTACTTCGAAAGCGGCGCAACGGCCCTCGCCTTCAGCCCCGACGGCACCCGCCTCGCCGCCGCAACCTTGAACCGCACCGTCCTCATCTGGGACACGGCCAGCGGCGCCGAAATCGCGACGCTGGAAGGCCACAGCGAGCCGGTCACCTGTGTGGCCTTCAGCCCCGACGGCCTCTCCCTCGTTTCGGGCAGCGACGATCGGTCGATTCGTCTCTGGGACGCGGTCAGCGGCCAGCAGCGCGGCGTCGTCGAATTGGACAGTCAGGTCAAATCGCTGGCGTTCTCTCCCGACGGCGACACCCTGTTCACCGGCAACGGCAACGCGAGCTGCTATCAAATCGAGATGTCACGGCTGAGAGGGAAATAATCAATTCATCGATGCGAACGAGCCGCGACGCTTACGAGCCGCGACCGTGAGGGAGCG
>JBBQPD010000214.1:0-8272 GCA_038331535.1 Gemmatales bacterium
AAGTTGTAACTGTACATCGTGAAGTACGTCATCGCCTCATGGACTTCCCAATCCTTGGAGAAGCAGCACGTCTGCCGCACCTTCCGCCGGTTGCGGTTGCGAGCGCTGCCGTTGTGCCGCTCGATGAACGCGGTGTTCACCACCGTGCTCACCAGTGACAACGCCAACGCGGCCAGCACGGCGCGTAGCGTCCCGAACACGACGCGGGTCGTTACCTTCACCACGCGACCGTTCTGCCGCTCCTTATTGTCACACGACCCGAGGAAGGTTGCAAACGGCGGGCCTGCTTGATCCCTGCTGACGAGCATGACGGCTCCTTTTGGATCGCCGAAAGGCAATTCTGGCCTGCGCCGATGATCTCCTTTCTGATCCGCCCTCGAACCTCTGACGGCCCGTCCGTGTCGAAACAATAGTTCCCGTGATCGCCCCATTCGGAGGAAGTTTCATGCCTACTCACAGTTCGACACACAATCCGCAATCGTGGTTCAGATCTTCGACCTCCGAGGTGCGCAATCGCCATGGCTCCGCAGATTCGATCCGGCACGAAATCGTCAGATGTAACCGACGTTGATCTCCTTGCACACCTAAAGGCTCTCGGGCTGAGCACGGTCGCGGAGTACGTCGCGTGGTGCGCCCGCAACGGCTTTAGTCGCCGCACGAGCAAGCACTGGCGGCTGCGTTTGAAGGAACGCACTTACGCCAACCGCGCCATCGCCGCCGCCCGGCTAGCCCAAAAGAAGCAAGAAATCAGGAAGCCCGCAAGGGTCATCGAGAAGATCTTCAACGGCGAACTTCACGAAGATGATGTCACACAGCCGCATTTGAAGGCCGTTTGCCGTGCGTGCAAGTCCGCACAGGAATCTCGCCGTACCCGCTTCGCCTTTCACGAAATACTTCAACACGTCAGCAGGTGTTCGGACCTCGTCAGCGGCCAACCTGCGATCGGTCAATTCGGCTGGCAGGCTGGGAACTCGTTCGTCGATGGCTTGTTGGCGCTGGCCCGTCAATCACGAAGCTGGATTCGTCCGGCCGCTGAGTGGAAGCCCCAGACGCACAATTCCCATCGCCAGTTTTCTGCGCTGGCGCGACACCTGCTCACCGAATGGCCGGTGCCCGCTTTCATGGATTCCGTGTGGTTCATGGGCAACGGCAGAGGGGCGGTCCAACAACAGGGCTGGTTCTTGCATGTGGGCAGAGGACAGAACATCCGTACCGCAGATTTGCCGTTGCCGTACACGAAGCGCATGGCGCACTGCTTCATGCAAGCCCCGTCTGACTTCACGGTCGAGGCGGCGTTGCGCTGGGGCCAGATTCTCGGACTCGCCGGCTCGGAGCGGCTGGTGCGAGCGGTGATCGGCACGCGCCTCGGGACGGACTTCGAACACGCTGAATTCTGGGTAACGGTACTTCGGTTTTTCATTGCCAACCCGATGCTCGACTTGGCCCTTGTCGGGCCGATGATCGACTACATCCACCAGCAGCGCTTCGTTCCGCAGGATGTGTTCGTCGCCCCCGGCGTCGTCGAACGAAGCGGCCCCGCGCAGCCGAACTTCACGATGCAAGGCCGCACCCCGGCAGCGCTGCTGCGGCAAGTCGAATCGTGGCACCGCGCATTGGCGAAGACGGAGCAGCCGAAAGCGGACTGGCCCTCTTCGGGCATAGATGCCTTCGAGTTCGAGGAAGGAGGCGAACGCGGCGGCAACCTGAAGATCTGGACGCTTACTGAGTTGGTCAGCACGAAAGCGCTCGTCGCCGAAGGCCGAAAAATGAAGCACTGCGTTGCCACCTACGCGCATTCCTGCGCCAACGGAACTTGCTCGATCTGGACGCTAGAAGTGGAGACGTTCGAGGGCCGCTCCAAAATCTTGACCGTCGAGGTCCAAAACGGAGCCAGATTGATCTGTCAGGCGCGAGGAAAGTGCAACATGCTCCCCGGCGAGAAGCACCGTGGCATCCTGCGGCGGTGGGCTGAACAGGCAGGGTTGCAGGTGGCCAAACACATCTGATGGCAGGACCAAAGCGAAGGCATTTGGCGGTGGGTGCGAGCGGCTCGACTCCTCGTGCGACTCCAGCAGCACCGCGAGAGCCGCGCCGACCGTGCAGACTTCGTTACATCCAGCGTCACGTCATTGTTGAGGCTGCTCGGGAAAGGACCACCGGCACGGGCTACTTCGAAGAGTTTGGAGTGTGGATTCGTGGCTGAATCGATGGCAGCGGCTCTTCAGAATTCTTCCGAGTTGGGGAAGCCGGAATTCGGAAGGTCCGATTTTTCCGAGCGCTCTTTGACATTGAATGAGAGTGATTGAAGGCGCTTGATGAATCGAGGCAATGGACGTAAGATGCGTCCAGATATTGGGTTTCGACCTTGCGAAACCCGGCAAAAGGCGAGTTTCCCAAGCTGGACGTCGTGGGTTCGAATCCCATCGCCCGCTCTGAACGTAAAGTCCGCCGAATCCGTCACTTCGGATACCTGCCGACGGTCGGCAGTGCGGCCTCCAATGCTGACGAAAGCGGTATCTGTGCCGCTTTGGCCTGCAGAAGGCACGCCCCTGCGATCTCGACGAATCCCTTTCGTCCGCGAGATGGTGCGCGTCAACCATCACCGCAACTGTCTACTCTGCCACGCTCCGGTCCACGTACCCGCTCACACATCACGGCGGCGAACTCGCACCGGGCCTCCGCCACCACGGCGGCCACACGCTCGCGCCCGCGCTCGGCGCGCCGCGGGGACAAGCGCCGCCCGGCTTCCCGCCCGAACTCCTTTGCCGATCATCACCTGAAAGCTGGACGATCTCTGTACGGGCCTCAACGCTAGGACGGTTTTCAGCCAAGATTCTTGACGCAGAACTCACCTTGCTAATGAATCGAACGGCGGTACTCCCACACCCGTCGTCACCTAACAGATAGACACCTGCCCGGCTCAAACTGCGCTTGCGGTCTCCTGCTCGCCGCCCGTATGGTAAAGTTGGCTGTGCCGTGGTCTTGGCGGCCTTTTTCGCGTCCGTCGGCCTCTTTTTTGATTTGGCGAGGCGGTCATGATCGTATTTTCCTGTCCGGATTGCGGCAAAGAGCTGAGCGTGAAGCCCGAATTGATCGGCAAGCGGCGTAAGTGCCCCTACTGCCAATCGAAGGTGGAAGTGCCCGCATCGCAGGGCGCGAGTCAGAAGACGCTCATCGGAGCGCTCAAGAGCGACGAAGCCAGGTCCATTTCCCGCGCCGCCAAACCGTCTCGCGACCTGCCGTCAGCCGCCAATCTCAGTCCCGCCGCCAACACGCTGGTGGGCGGCCTCCCCGGTCTGAAACCCACGCGCAACCTCAACGACACACTCGCTCCGGACGGCGCCGCCCTGGAAGATCCCACCTACGAATTGACCCGCTTCCTCCAACCCGCGCAAGCGCCGGGCGAACTAGGCCGGCTCGGCAAATATCGCATCGTGAAGATTCTCGGCGCCGGCGGCATGGGCGTCGTCTTTCAGGCCGAGGACACTGCCCTGAAACGGTCGGTCGCCCTCAAGGCCCTGCTGCCCAGCATGAACTCCAGCAAACTGGCCCGCGACCGCTTTCTACGCGAGGCCCAGTCATCGGCCGCGCTGCAACACGAAAACGTCGTCACCGTCTACGAAGTCAACGAGGCCAACGACGTGCCGTTTCTCGCCCTGCAGCTGCTCAAGGGCGAGGGGCTTGACGCGCGCCTGACGCGCGAGGGAACGCTACCCCTCGACGACGTGTTGCGTATCGGCCAGGAGACGGCGGAGGGACTGGCGGCGGCGCACGAACTTGGCCTCATCCACCGCGACATCAAGCCGGCCAACCTGTTCCTGGTCGCTCCGAAGGGGCGCGTCAAGATCCTCGACTTCGGCTTGGCCCGCCCCGTCGGCGAGGACTCGCAATTGACCAAGTTCGGCACCGTCGTCGGCACGCCCGGCTACCTGTCGCCGGAACAGGCCAGCGGCAAACCGGTCGATGCCCGCGGCGACCTGTTCAGTCTCGGCTGCGTTCTCTACCGCCTCACCACCGGCGAGCTGCCCTTCCAGGGCGAAGACATGCTGTCGATGTTGACGGCGCTGATAACCACCACGCCGCCGGCGCCCATCGAGATTAACTCGGAAGTGCCCGCGTCGCTCTCCGACCTGATCGTCCGTCTGCTGAGCCGGAAGCCGGACGATCGGCCAGGCTCCGCGCGAGAAGTGTCCGACGCCCTGCACGCCATCGCGGTCCGGATGGCGCCTGCTACCATGCCGGCGCTCGCGCTCCTCGATGACGTGAAACCGGAGCCTCGGAAACTTACACCCGCCGCGATCACCCAGACCCCGCGCGGCGCCGTCAAGAAGGTGGAAACGGCAACCACCGACCGCCCGGCGCGGCGGAACCGCGCGGACAGCGACGATCGAGTCCGTCGCCCGCGCCGCAACCAGTCGTTTCCCTCGTGGGTCGCCTGGGCTGCCGGCGCGACCGCCTTGTTACTCGTAGGCGGCGTCACGGCCTATTTCCTCCTGCGCACCAAGGAGAAAGCGCCGAAGTCCGCTGAGGCGGAGGTTGACAAGGCGCGGCCGAAGCCGCTCGATCTGGAAAACCCGGTGAACCCCGCTGATCCGGCGAAACCGGATAATCTGGTCGCGCCGCTGCCGCCGCTGAGCTTCGCCGGCAATCACTGGCTGGCGTTCTCTCCCGACAACCAGCACTTCGTCTCGTCGGCGCCCAACGGCGACAAGATCGTCGTCTGGGACCGGTCGAAACGCGAACCCGAGTACGTCATCGATCGACTGGTCGGCGGCATCACGCAGCCGCCGCATTATTCCTCCGACGGCAAGAAGCTGATCGTCGGCATCGGCCAAAGTGCAGTCGTCTACGACGTGGGCCGCAAGCAAACAGCCCCGCTCTGCGCCTACGCCGCCGACGACGTGCCGCGCAAGGAAGGTGCGTTCGGGCACGGCGGCGTTCATGCCGACCGGCTCGCCGGCATCGGCTTTGGCGAAAACGACACGCCGCTGGCCGTCTTCTACGGCCACGCCAGCAACAAGCGCGTCCTCGGCCTGTTCGACGTGGAACGCAAGAGCCAGCGCGCCAACGGCTACTGGTTCTTCCAGGACGGCGTCGTCCCCAGGTCGGGTGGTATCCGCTTCGACCCCAAGGGCTCCAAGCCGTCTCCAGATGCCGCCCTCAAGGCCGCCATGCCGACGCCGGACGGACGGGGAATCATCGTCGTGGACGCCAGCGCGATGCGCGTCTGGACTTACGATCCGAATCCGGGCAAGGGCGGTTGGAACTTCAAGAAAATCCCCTCCGTCGAGCAGGAGCCGAAGTGCTTCGCGCTCGCACCGGACGGCAAAACGTTCCTGACCAGCCACGGCAAGAACGAGGTTCACATCTGGAATGCCAAGAACGGGGAAGCGCTCAAATCGTTTACCTTCGGAAACGGAGGCGAGATCGATTTGCTCGGCTTCTCGCAAGACAGCAGGCTTGGGATGTGCTGCACTCGCGACGGCAACATCTATGTCTGGGACGCGGATACGGGCACCATTCGAGCCGAAGTACTGGGACAGCCCGCCCTGTTCAGCGCGGCGCTGTCGCTGGACCTGCGGACCGCGATCGGCAGCAGTCCGGCTGGCAGCAACCTCTCCTGGTTCAACCTCGCAGCGAAACCGTGACCTCTTGGACTAAAATCGAACCACAGAGCCACAGAGCACGGCAACTTCAAATGGGCGTAACCGGTCGCCCACATGTCAGCCTGAAGGGCTGAGATCCCTCAGCCCAGGGCAACGCCTGGGAACGGCCGCCATCCCCTCACAGGGTGTGGGCGAACGAAGTCGCGTCTCGACCCCCTCAGACGTATCACGGAATCCTCCAATTCAGCCATGTCAGCGGCGAGTTCGTGCGACCACTGTCACATATCAAGCGTTCTTATTATCAGAGCGGAACTCAGGTTCGATATTCAACTGCTACTGAAGACCAATGAGTTGCTATCGCTCGGCTGAACGGCTTCGATTCATACCTCTGAACCCCTGCACACGTTGCGGAGAAGTTCAGCCGAATTCTTGCTGACAGCTATCAGCTTTGAGCCGCACTCGTTTGGTGTGATTGTGGCTTGGCCGCGTTACGCAGCGACTGGGGGTAAACCGTGAGCCCATCGAAAATGGAACTGCCCCACGCATCGGACAAGGAAGACGGCAGCCCGGAGTTGCAGACCCTTTTGGAGCGGCAGGTCGACGCCTGGCTGTCCGGTGAGCGGCTGGAGGTCGAGGCGCTTCTCGCGGAATACCCTTCGTTTCGAGACGACGAGAAGGTATTCGCGCTGGTCTGTAATGAGATCGCCCTGCGCGAAGGGGTGGGCGAAACGCCGAGTCAGGAGGAGTACCGTGCGCGGTTTCCTCAGTTTGAAAGCCGGCTCCGGTCGCGGTTCTTCTCGTCCGGCGAGCAATCGCTGCTCCCCCAGCCTGCCGCCCCATCAAGGCCCGTGGCTCCGCAGCCCAGCGCCGAGCCGGTGGAAACACTACCGGTGGCGCCCGCGCTGAAGCCGCCGTCCACTCGTCCCACGGCGAGCAAGGGTAAACCGGAGGAAGCGGCCGAGGAGTCGTTGACCGGCACGGTGCCGACGGACGCGCAAAATGTTCCCGGTTACGAAATCCTGGGCGAGCTGGGACGCGGCGGTATGGGCGTCGTCTACAAGGCGCGCCAGCTCAGTTTGAACCGCGTCGTCGCCCTCAAAATGATCCTGGGCGGCGGCCACGCTACCACCGACGACCTGGAACGCTTTCGCCTCGAAGCCGACGCCGTCGGCCGACTCAAGCACCCGAACATCGTCCAGATCTTCGACATCGGCGAGCGCGACGGCCTGCCGTATTTCTCGCTCGAATTCGTCGAGGGAGGAACGCTGGATCGCAAGCTGAACCGCATGGCCATGACCCCGACGCAGGCCGCGGAGACCGTCGAATTGCTGGCGCGGGCGATGCAGACGGCCCACGACAAGGGCATCATCCACCGCGATCTGAAGCCGGGCAACATCCTGTTGACGCGCGAGGGGATACCCAAGATCGCCGACTTCGGCCTGGCCAAACAATTGCACAGCGACAGCGGCAGAACCCAGAGTGGTTCGGCCGTGGGCACCCCCAGCTTCATGTCGCCCGAACAGGCTGAAGGACGGCTCGAAGACCTCGGACCCGCCACCGACGTGTACTCCCTGGGAGCCATCCTGTACTGTTCGCTCACCGGCCGGCCGCCGTTCAAAGGGGCGACCGCGGTGGAGACGATGGCCCAGGTAATCAACGAGGAGCCGCTGGCGCCGTCGCGCCTGCAACGCAAGGTATCGCGCGATCTGGAGACGATTTGCCTGAAGTGCCTGGCCAAGTCGCCGCGCAAGCGCTACGACAGCGCCGCTCAACTGGCCGACGATCTGCGCCGCTATCTCAACGGCGAGCCGATCCATGCGCGGGCGATGGGGCGCGCCGAACAACTGTGGCGCTGGTGCCGCCGGCACCCGGTGCCGGCCAGTCTGCTACTCACGGTGATCGTCGGCTCCGCGTTCGGCATGTGGTATTTATCGCGATTGTCGCAGGAAGTGGTCCGCAGCTCGGCCCTGGAGAGTGCTGCCCAGCAGACCGAAATGCTGGAGAGGCTCGGCGATTTTTACAGCGCGCAAGTGGTCAAACCATCGGGCGTCCGGGCCACCTACAACTATCGCAACGAACCGGGCACCATTCCGGTGCCCGCGACCCTGACCATCGACCTCGGCCAGTACATCAGCGATCACAGCGACCGCGGCGTCCAGGTCCGGCTCTATAGCGAACATCCCTTCCTCAACCGGGTCGCGCGCAACGAAGGCGGCACGCGCGACCAGTTCGAGCGCGACGCGCTGGCGAGCCTCCAGGAGGATCCCGACGAGCCATATTATCGTTTCGAGCAATACCAGAATCGGCCCGTGCTGCGCTATGCGACCGCCCGCAAGATGCAACAGAGTTGTGTCGATTGCCACAACAACCCGAACAACCTGCAAAGCCCCAAAAAAGACTGGAAGGTCGGCGACGTGCGCGGCGTCCTGGAAATCATCCGCCCGCTCGCCGCCAACGAGGACAAGGCCCGCGCGGGACTTCGCGGCATCTTTGTGCTGATCGGCGGCTTCTGTGCCGCACTGCTGGCGTTCTCCAGCCTGGTCCTCATCCTCGGCCGACGTGCGCGGCGCGGGTCGTAATTCCGTACCGAAGGTTCTGGGCGCGTTAGGCGAGCGGGGGACGTTAGTCCCCCGGTGAGGCCGCTATAACCGGGGGACTGACATCCC
>JBBQPD010000215.1:0-8267 GCA_038331535.1 Gemmatales bacterium
CCACAAGGGGTCGCATTCTACGAGCCGCGACCGTCAGGGAGCGTTTTCTGCGGCATGTTGCCAACGCTCCCTGACGGTCGCGGCTCGTAGAACCCACTTGTGGGACAGACTCTAAGCCGCAAGCGGCGAAGACGCTCACTTCTCCAGTTGCAGACACATCACTTCTTTACCATCCCGCACATACAATTTCCCATCGCTCAGCGCCGGATGCGCCCAGGTGTCGCCGCACACTTTCGAGCGGCATATCTCCTTGTACTCCGTCGTGTCCGGCTCCAGCAGGGCCAGCGAGCCGTGGTCGTTCAGCAGCAGCAGTTTGCCGTCGCCGAGACGCAACAGGGCGGCGTGATAAGTACCAATCTTCGGCTTGCTCCACGTCGTCTTGCCGGTCTTCATTTCCACGCAGTGCATTGTCGCCTCGGCTTGCTTGAACGCCAGCGGATTCGCGCCCGTCACCAGGTAAACGTGGTCCTTGTCCACCGCGACCGGCGTCGAGAAGTAACTCGTCAGGGCGGCATTTTTCCAACCTTCTTTCACGGCGGGCACACCGTCCTTCTGCTCCAACACCAGGCCGACGCTGCCGAAGGTGATTGCGCTGGCCAACAGGCTGTCGCCAACCTTGACCGGCGTCGTGGAACTCTCGAACAGCTTGTCCACGAGGGGATACTGCCAGAACACCGTGCCGTCCGAAGGCGCGAGCGCGACGACGTTCTGACCGGTCAGAAACACAAGTTGCCGATCCTTCCCCTTCCCAAACAGGATCGGCGAAGAATAACTGGCCTTGTCGTCGAGCGCCTTCCAGGCGACCGTGCCTTTATCCTTGTCGAAGGCGACGACCGAGGCACCCTTGGCGCCGACGTTGACGAAGACGTGATCGTCCTCGACCAGCGGCGAACAGGCCATGCCGAAGACGAGGTTCTTCGTCTCGAACTCCTTCAACGTCTCTTTCTGCCAGAGAATCGTGCCCTTTGTGGCATCGAGGCAGGTCAGCGTGCCGGTGATGCCGAAGGTGTAGACCTTGCCGTCGCGTACCGCCGGCGTGGCGCGCGGGCCGTTGCCGTAGAGGCTGGTGAACGCGGGCCGCTCGTACTTCGTCCGCCACAGCTCCTTGCCGTTGGCCGCGTCGAAGGCGACGACCTCTTCTTCGTTCTTGTTCGCAACCTTTGCATGGACGAAGACGCGGCCGTCAGCGATTACCGGCGAGCTATTGCCCTCACCGGTCGGCTTCTTCCACAGGGCTTTCGGCGCGTCGGTCCAGGGCGCGACCTTTTCGGAAGTGGAGTTGTCGCGATTGGGACCGAGCCACTGGGGCCAGTCGCCGGCAATGGCCGGGGCCGTAACGATCAGGGCGATGGTCAGCGCGAGATTGCGAGGCATCGCGGTCTCTCCATGGGTGTTTGCCGCTTGCGGCTTAGCGGTCGCCGCTGGCGTCTTCGGGGTGTCTGAGGAAGTGATGCAACGGCGCGTAGTGCCAATCAACGCCCCGCGCGTCGGCGAGTTCTTTCAATCGCTTCACGTACTTCTCGGAGATCGCGACGCCGGTGCCCTGATAATTCGGATCGCAATAGTAGACGCGACAACCGAGCGGCCGCGGCTCGCGCGCCGTACACAGGTTCTCTTTCTGAAACGGACAGAAGTCGGACGTGACGGCGTCCTGGTCGTATTCCGGTGCGGCCTTCAGTAACACCTCGGCTTCGAGGCTGCTGAGAAACAGCGTGTGGCCGTACTCCTTGAAGCGACAGCAGCGGCCGCTAGAGACGCACACCGGCCCGGCGGCGGCGACCTCCCGGTCCACGTCGCGGTACATCTCCAGTACCAGGCGTCGGGTTTGCTCGGACAAGGTCGGCTCCCCGTTTACGCGATGATCGACTTCCGTCGCGAAACGTAATCCCACACCACGTACCGGTCCAGCTCGCGACCCGCCGTGAAGAACACCCGGCCGCGCGTCGATTCCGCGACCTTGTACGCGAAGCGCACGTCCTCCGGCGTCTGGTTCCAGCTCGCGAGCAGGAAGATGTTGATCGTGATCCCTTCGCGAGCGCACAACTGCGCCTCGCGCAGCGTCGCCGTCTCCGTGCGCAGGTCGGGCGGATAGAGCAGGAACAGTTTCGACCCCTCGAAGTGCGCCGTCGGCAGGCCGTCGGTGATGAGCATCACCTGGCGATTCGGCGTGTCCTGATGGGCCAGCATCTTGCGAGCAAGTTGCAGGCCGTGCTGGATGTTCGTGAAATGCGGCGGGATGTGCGATTCGCTGACGTCGGGATCGCTCATGTCCGCCCACAACGCCACTTCGGGATCGAAGAGCGTCACCGGCTTCGGCATCAAGGACGCCACTTCCGAGATGTGCCTGGGCTTGGCAAAGGTGTACATCTCGATGAATTGCAGGAAATCGCCGGGATATTCGCTGCGGATCAGGCCGTCCAGCGCCAGGCCCATGCGCTTGACGTTGACGTACTGGCCCTCGTAACGCATCGAGCCGCTCATGTCGAGCAACACGACGGAGGCGCACTTGGGATTGTTGCGCGTCTTGTGAATGACGATGTCTTCCGACTTCAGCCGCAACGGCGCGCCGCCGCGCAGCATGGCGTTGACGAACGAGGACGGGATGTCCATGTGCGAGACGGAATCGCCGAACTCGTACTCTTTCGTTGCTTGCAACTCGGTGGCGCCTTCGCCGACGACCGGACCTTGATGCCGGCCCGAGCGCGACGCCTGCATCTGCTCGAAGATGCGCGTCAGCAGCTTCGATTGGAAGAGGCGGTAGGCCTTCGGCGTCATCTGGAAACCGCGGCGATCCTTTTCCAGCCCCTGCTGCTCCGCCATCTGCCGCAGATATTCTTGAATCTGCCGTTGCAGGTCGGCCAATTGTTCGAGGTCGCCCGGCTCGGCGAAACGGGCCAGCTCCTCCATGTCGATGATGCCGATCTGGGCGTTCTTCAGCGCTTCCTGGATTTGCTCCAGCAGCTTGTCGATCGCCTCCAGCTCCGCCTTGATCTCCAGCGCTTTGGGCACCGACATCTCCGTGCGGCCGGTGAACTCGTACTTCGCCGCCAGCTCATCGACCTGGTACTTCTCGCCGAGGCGCTCGCCCAGGTGCAGCAATTGCCTGGCGAACTCGTCGCGCTCGCCGCCGGCGCGATACCAGAGGTCTTCGAGGTCGTGCAGCTGTTCGTCGCGCACAGCCTCCTGAAAGGCGCGGGCGAGCTTGGCCGGCGGCTTCATCTTCCCGGCCATGTTCTGAAAGTTTTGCCGCGCTTCCTGCTCGGCATGGGAAGTTTCATAGGTTTCAAGGATTTTGCGCCTGCGCTCGCGGAGCATGTCCATCAGCGCTTCGAGGCTGGCGCCGAGACCGCGGATTTGGCTGGGGTCGATGCGAACGGCACGGGCCAACTCTTCCTCGGTCAGCCGGCGCGTGCTGCCGTAATGGAGCAAATGCTCGAACGCCGGCGACACGAGGTCGGGCGGCGGCGCCGTCGGGCTGGGGAACTCCGAGGGGTCATACTTCTGGTAGGTGTGAATGACGCCGCCGAGCCGGTCGTTGGTGGTCATGTCCCTTGTCGCCTCCCCGCAAGTTCTCGGACGAAAGCCGCGTGTTCGGGTGAACGGATTCCCTGGTTGAGGACCGCCAGCAACTGCGCCAAATCGCCTGCCAACAGCGCCGCCGCATCCAGCCACAGACCCGGAAACGCGGTCGAGCGATACACGCCGTCCTCAGGCGCTGGTACAATCTCGAATCGACTATTCGTTAACCGGTGCCAACGCACCTCGCGGCGGCGCACCAGGATGGCGAGATACTCCTGCACACCGGCTTCCTGATACAGAGCCAGCTTCTGGTGCAGGTCGTAGGAAGTACTCGTGAGGCAGGTTTCCGAGAGAAACTCGGGGGCGCCCTGGAGCAAGTCGCCCTGCATCGTCAACCGACCACCGAACTCCGGCAGGACGTAGAGGGACGTGTCGGGTTGCGGCGCGTCGGCTTCGCCCATCAACCAGGTGGCGTTGCATGCCGCTTCCACTCCGGGCGTAGCGGCCTCGTACACTCCGAGCCAGCATCCGGTGTTCTTGTCCGTGACGGCATGAGGTCGGCTCAGTGGGGACGGCATGTAGACGACTCCTCGAATCAGTTCGGCCCGCTTCAGCTCGGGCATGGCCTCCCAGTGGCGCAGAAACTCCGCGCGGGACATGAAGTCGCCTGGAATGAGCGGTTCCAGTTCCTGCACGACGTTGTGTCTGAGGGCGCTCATCGCGGTGATCCTCTCCATTCCTCAACGGCAAGAAACGCGCTCGTGTTCAGTCGGCCCAGTTTGCCAAGTGGATCCCCGGTATTTGCTGAAAATGCCGCACATTGCGAGTGACCAAGGTGGCCCTTCGGCCGAGGGCGATACTGGCAATCAGCAGATCGCCACGGCCGAGCTTCTTCAATTTTTTGTTCTTTCGCAATACCTCGAACGCGGCAGCGTCCGACGAGTCAAACGAAATGATTGGAATCTTGGCGAGATCGCGCTCGCTCTGTTCGAGCCAGCGCAGCGCTCGCAGAAGTTCCTCACCATTTGCGGCCTTAATCACCGACGCAAAACGACCTTCGAGAACCTCGATCCGGGAGACCAGCGTCAACACCACCTGGTCTATCTCCCTTCGAAACCGTTCGGCGACGCGCGACTGACCGGCCACGAGCAAGGTGAAGATATCGGTGTCGAGAATGGTCATTCACCTTCCTCGATCATTGGACGGCCGCGTTTCCGATAAATCTCCCTGAGCAATTCATCAAGCGAGGCGTCATCTTTCCAGGCGCCGATAAGGGACAGCATCGCCTCCGTGTTCGACTGGGGGGGAGGCATCCGCAACCATTCTTGCAGGGCGCTCTTGAGAAAGCGCCAGCCGCCACCGACCGGGCGCCCCGGAAGTCCCTCGGTCCGCACCAGACGCACCACGTCCGCTTCGGGGAGGCGAAGGTAAGAAGCCGTCTCCGCCAGCGTCAACACCTCGCCTGTTTCCTCTGCGCTGGCTGCCTTCCTCGCGGTGGTCGGAGGTCGTGAATTCTTCGGAAGTTTCTTCGTCTGCGGCATGATGTTCCCCTCCTGGTTATCTCCGGCTCGCCAGGGCCATTCTACGGCCTCGGAACGCCTCCTCCAAACGGATCACTTCACTTCATAGGTGATCCTCCCGTGCTTTTGCGAGCGCGAAATCCGATCGCTGGCGTACAACCCCGCGAGCACGAACTCGACGCACGACGCCCGCACCGCCTCATTGTCGGCGGCGTTGACCTCGAACGCCTTGTCCCACGCCTTCGGCACGCGCTTGAGCCGCTCCGCGTAGTGCGACGACGGCAGCTGGTCGCCGACTTCGATCTTCACGCCCTTGCCGAACACCTGGGCGATTTCCTCCAGCCCGCCCTTCTCGACGTACTCCTCGAAGACGATGCGGATCGCCTCCGCGACGATGGCGTCAATCACCTGCTTCTCGCTCATCTGCTGGCTGCCCATCATGTCCAGTTCCAGCTTGCCGAGCGACGACGAATAGACATGGCCCAGGTCGCTGATGCGCGGCACCGCCGGCTTCTCCTTCAGCCGCACGCCGCGCTGGCGGGCGCTGGCCACCATTGTGCGGTAATTGGCGATGCTGATGCGGGCGCTGACGCCGGACTGGTGATCGACGTACTTCGACTTGCGGGCGCTGACGCTGATCTGTTCGACGATCGCTTTCATAAAAGGCGGCACCAGCACGGGGAAGTCGCCGCCGAGTTCGACCGCGGCTTCCTGCTCCATGATTTCGACGCCGGTGGCGCGGTCGAGCGGGTAGTGCGTCTGGATCAGCGAGCCGATGCGATCCTTCAATTGCGGGATGACCTTGCCGCTGCGGTTGTAGGTCGCCGGGTTCGCGGAGAACAGCACCAGCACGTCGAGGTCGAACTGCACGGGATAGCCGCGAATCTGTACGTCGCGCTCTTCGAGGATGTTGAACAAGCCGACCTGTACCAGTTCGTCGAGTTCCGGGATCTCGTTCATGGCGAAGATACCGCGGTGCATGCGCGGGATGAGGCCGAAGTGCAGCGCCTCCTCGGTCGCCATGCTGACGCCGCCGGCGAGCTTGGCGGGGTCGATCTCGCCGATGACGTCGGCGAACTTGGTGCCCGGCGCCAGCCGTTCCGCGTAGCGCTGCGCGCGCGGCCACCAGGCGATGCGCACCTCTTCCTCCGGCATCGTCGCCAGGACGCGCTTGCCGGCCGCCGTGATCGGCTTGTACGGGTCTTCATGAACCGGACAGGACGGGTCGTCGAGGTAGGGGATGGCGTCGTCGAGGAAGCGGACGAGCGCGCGCATGAGCCGGCTTTTGGCCTGTCCTTTTTCGCCGAGGAAGAGCAGATCGTGGCCGGCGAGCAAGGCGATGTTGATTTCGGGGATGACGGTATTTTCGTAGCCGACGATGCCGGGAAACAGTTCCTCGCCGGCAGAGAGCATGCGGAGGAAGTTGTCGCGGATCTCCTGCTTGACCGTCTTGGACGCCCAGCCGCTGGCGCGGAGTTCCGTGAGCGTGGCCGGGCGGAAGGCGGTGGACATAGTGGCGGATCTCCTCTGGACCGGATGGGGCGACAGTCTCATTGTAGCAGGGCGCGCAGGCGTGGGTCGATTGCCCAGGCCACAGCAAAACGAATGATTGCGTCGTCGGTACTACCGCGTAGAATGCGCTTCGCCATCCTCGCCCTACTCCCGAGGAGATGCTTCATGACATGCCGTAACAACCGTCGCGAATTACGCTCGCCGCGTTTTCAAGCCCTGCTGGAAAAGTCACGGCGAAGCATTGACGCAGGCAAAGGTTTGTCGAGGGAAGAGTTTTGGCAAGCAGTCAAAGATCGCAAACCGGGCAAGAAGTAGGCAGCTGTTGCTCACCGTTCATCCCAATTCCTTCGCCCCATCACGAGGAGACTCATCATGGCTCGCCGCAAGAACCGGCGTGACTTTCTGCGCACCTCGGCCGCTGTCGGAACCGGCTTCTGGGTCGGCGCGAGCGCCGCGGCTGTGGACAAGCAGACGCCTCTCGAAACCGTCCGCTTCGCATCGATCGGCGTCGGCGGCAAGGGCGGCAGCGACACCGCCGATGCCGCGAAGCACGGCACGCTCGTCGCCATCTGCGACGTGGACGAGGATCGACTCGGCAAGGCCAAGGAGAAATACCCGGACGCGAAGCCGTACACCGACTATCGCAAGATGCTCGACGAGGTGGCCAAGAGCATCGACGCCGTGACGGTCAGTACGCCGGACCATTCGCACGCGCCAGCCTCGGCGCTGGCGATGCGCATGGGCAAGCACTGTTTCACGCAGAAGCCGCTGACGCACACGCTCTTCGAGGCCCGCAAACTCGCCGAGATCGCTCGCGAGATGAAGGTGACGACGCAGATGGGCAACCAGGGCACGGCCGGCACCAGCCTGCGCATTCAGGCGACGCAAGTCCGCGTCGGGGCGCTCGGCACGGTAAAGGAAGTCCATGTCTGGACGAACCGCCCGATCTGGCCGCAGGGCGGCGGCAAGCCGGCCCCGGCCGAGGCGCCGGCGAACCTCAAATGGGATCTCTGGCTCGGCCCGATGGCGGAGCGGCCCTTCGGCTTCGGTTATCATCCGTTTGCCTGGCGCGGCTACTGGGACTTCGGCACCGGCGCCCTGGGCGACATGGCCTGTCACACGCTGAACATGCCGTTCATGGCCCTTGACCTGCGCGATCCAATCGCGGTAGAGGCCGAGTCGTCGGGACACAACAAGATCATGTATCCGAAGTGGGCGGTCATCAAGTACTGGTTCCCGGCGCGCGGCGAGCGGGCGGCGCTGACGCTGACGTGGTACGACGGCGGCAAACTGCCCGCAAAGGAGCTGCTCGGCGGCGAGGAGCCGGCCAAGAGCGGCTCGCTGATCCTCGGCACGAAGGGAGCGCTGTACTCGCCGGGCGACAACGGCGGCGGCGGCAAGTTCCTCGGCGATCCGCCGCAGCCGAAGGTGGAAGTGACGAAATCGCCAGGCCACTTCGCCGAGTTCGTGCAGGCGATCAAGGCGGGCACGCAGTCGGTGTCGAACTTCCCCGACTACGCCGGGCCGCTGACCGAGACGGTGCTGCTCGGCAATCTCGCCGTCTGGGCTGGGAAAAAGGTGGAATGGGACGCGAAGAACCTCAAGGCGACGAATGCGCCGGAGGTCGAAGGGATTATTCGGCCGGAGTATCGCAAGGGGTGGACGTTGTGAGTATTACGAGCCGCGACCGTCAGGGAGCGCTGGCACCAGCGCTCC
>JBBQPD010000216.1:0-8263 GCA_038331535.1 Gemmatales bacterium
CGCCATGACCCTATGCTCCAAAAATAATCCCCCTCTACTCTTGGGGGGGGGGGCCCCCCTTCCCCCCTCGATTTCCGGGTATTTTATTGCTGATTCGGGCGCCCGCGGCTCCGATCAATGCTATGCTTGATTGCATCCCGCCGACTCGCGACGACTAAAGTTGTCTCCTCGACCGAATGACGAACATGAACGAACGCTCAACTTTCACCCTTGCGCATTTCGCGTTGCCGATCGTGATGATCGGGGTCGCCTGCTTCCTGGCCGTGCGCGCGACCGCCGGGCTGGAATGGCCGTGTGAGAGCGATTTTTATCGCGACATGGGCGGCGCCCAGGCGATCCTCGACGGACGGTTCGGTTCCGACCCTGCCTACCTCGGCGAAGTCAACTGGTTCAACCCGCTCCAGCCGGCGGTGTTCGCCGGACTGTCCGTGCTGACCGGTCTGCCGTTGCACGTCGTCTACGCTCGCCTCGGGCCGTTCGTGAATCTGCTCGGTCCGCTCGGTTTCTACCTGATGGCCATGCAGATGCTCGGCCGCCGGGCGGCGCTGGCGGCTCTGGGAGCGTACCTGTTTCTCGGCAATCCCGCGGTCCCGTCATGGTTCCAGGCGACCTACTCGCCCTGGGCGTGGCCGATGGACTTCGCCCAGGGGTTCTTCTTCCTCACCGTCGCGGCGTTCGCGCGCGGCGTGATGACGCAGCACCCGCGCTGGGACGCGATCGCCGGCGTGCTGTTGGGCATCACGTTCCTCGCCCACACCGCCCCGACGCTCGTCTTCGTGTTCATGATCTTCCTGATGACGTTGTTCAGCGGGCGCGAGGAGCGGCCGCGCGCCATCTGGCGGCTGCTCGTCGTCGGATCGGTATCGCTGTTGGTGGCCGCGCCGTTTCTCGGCCCACTGCTGTTGACTTACAAAATGCACGTGCTGAACGACGCCCCGTCCAGGCACGCGCCGATCGGCACCATCTTCGTGCTGAGCAACCTGATCTCCTTGCGGGCCGCCGTGGCCGTGCTCGGCGGGGCGGTCCTCTTGTTCTGGCGCGCGCCCGAGCCGGCGGAAGCCGACGCGCCGGACGGAGGGAAACGAGCCGGGCATCGGGCCGCAGTGGTAACGGTTCTGTGCTTCTCGTCGGTCTTGTTACTCACCTACGGCCTGATGGCGCAGGGAATTGAGAACCGCGGCTACCAGGCTCCGCCGCGAGTCTTGCCGACGTACCACTTCCACCTGTACCTCAAGGCGGCGGAATCTCTCCTTTTCGGGATTGGCTTGGCGGCGGTGGCGCGCTTCGTGGTGTCGCGCCTGGAAGGGAACACGGGCATGGTTAAAGCGGCGTCAGCCGGCGACGACAACGGCAATTCGTTTCATTCACCCACCCGGACACCCCCCCGAACGAATCCACCAAGTTCGAAGTACCAACCAGGAAAAGACTTAATGCATTCGTCGCAGAGCCTGCCCCAGCGTCACGGTCTGGAACAACGAGTGCATCCCTTGTTACCCCAATCTGAACCAGGCCGGAACTCGCCGCACGCCGCGGGTGCCGAATGGCTCCTGCTCGCGGGACTGTTGCTGGCTGCGGTCGTGGCTTCGTTCCCGCGCTACCACGCCGGCATCGAGCTGACAGAGTTCCGTGCCGACTCCGAGCGCATCGCCGCCGAGGCCGATCGCATCGCCCTCTACGATTGGGTGCTGAAAGAAACGCGTCCGAGCGACGTGTTCCTGGCCGACCTGCACTCGAGTCTCTGGGCCATCTCCGCGGCCGACCGCAAGGTTGTGTGCATGGACGTCCAGTATTCGAACATCTACGTCAGTTACACGCAACGGGCCGACGACCTCGACCGACTCTACTCCAGCCTGAGCGACGGCGACGTTGCGGACTTCAAAACGCTCGCCGACAAGTACCAGGTCACCCACGTTATCCTGGTACACAACGCGACGCCGGATCAGTCTCCCGTGTCGTCTCAACGCCTCGCGCAGGCCCGGCTCACGTTGGTGTTTGACGCGGGCAGTTATCGCGTTTTTCGCCGGAATTGAGCGTTGGAGTCCAGGGCGTGGTCCGCGCGAAACGTAAACAATTTGCGCGCTCAGCCTAGCAGCATCCCCGCGTAACCCACCACTCGGCTCGTGTCTCCGGTCACGTCGGCCGTCGTGGCGTAGCCGACGCGCTCGGCGCGCCGCGTACCTCCCAGCAGCCGCAGCGTTTCCAGTACGATCACCGCCGGCAGCAGGCCGCACATGCTGATACTGTGCCGCGTCACCGTCTCGTACAGCGCCTCCGGGTCGCCGCCCTCCAGCGCCGCCAGGGCCATCTCGTCGAGACGGCGGTTCTCGGCGTCGCTGGCGAAATGGTTCATATCGCTGGAAATGAGCAGCAACGGCCGATCCTCGCGCTTGCGCAGCAGGTCGGCCAGCCGGCGCGCGAAGCCGCGGCAGCTCTCCAAATCGCCGTGGCCGATGGCGATGCCCACCACTTTCGTCTCGGGCGCCAGCCGGGCCAGCAACGGCAATTCTACCTCGATGGCGTGCTCGCGCTGATGCGCGACCGCGTCCATCTCCAGGCCGGGAATCGCCTGGCACAGCTGGCGGGCCAGCATGAAGTCCGACTCGACGCCGCCGCCCGGCAGCGTCCAGGTCTGGTGCGGCGCCACCGCCCATTCCACGCCCAGCGGCGTGTGCTTCGGGCCGATGACGATCACCGTCTTGGGAATGCGCAGCCGTTTCAAAACGTCGGCGGCGATCTGGCCGGAGTATTTCAGACCGGCGTGCGGGACCATGGCCGCCGGCCAGTCCTCGGCGC
This sequence comes from Gemmatales bacterium, assembly GCA_038331535.1. Classification (GTDB taxonomy): domain Bacteria; phylum Planctomycetota; class Planctomycetia; order Gemmatales; family Gemmataceae; genus JBBQPD01. Next base: position 2,794 of record JBBQPD010000216.1, read on the forward strand.
GGCGCTCGCCGGCCAGCAGCCGATCGACCGTGCGCGCCAGCTCCGCGGGATCGCCGTCGTAAAAGGTGCCGGCCACCGCGGCAGGGCGGACGGCTGGACCGCGCACCGCGCGCGGCGCTGTCGAGAAGCCGACGGGGGAAGCGTTCGTCAGCGTGTCGAAACTGTAGACGCCCGCCGTGTCCGGGTGCGTGACCTTCGCCTGGCTCGCCGCCTCGGCGACCAGCTCCTCGGCCGAACGGCTGGGATCATACTGGAGCGCGGACTTATTGCGTTCCAACACGAGGACGGTCCGGTGCTTCGGGTCGAAGCCGGCCAGGTGCGGATCGGTGACGCTGCCGTGTAGCACAGGATCGTACAGCAGCATCAGGCCGAACTGGAGCGATTCGAGCTGGTCGCGGGTGATTCCGCGCGTGGCGAGGTCGCGGGCGGCCGCCTGGACGAGCGCGGATAGGGTCGCCTGAATCGGTACGCCGTTGCGAATGGATAGCTGGCTGAAATGGTGGACTTCCCCGGCGCCGGGCCGATGCAGGAGCATGAGCACGCCGTTGACGTTGCCGTCCGGCACACCCCAGAGGTAGTAACTGGGCGTGCCCCCCGTCAGCAGGGCGAGTAGCTCGCGCCGGCAGAAGTCCGTGTAGGCGGTCAGATGTTCCGGCGCGCACGGCGGCTCGCGGCGCGGGGGCAGTTCTGCTGGCTCCGTCTCTGCGAGCGGGCGCCTGAACGATTCGCCCTCGAAGACGGATAGGGCGGTGTCATCTTCCCGCCACGCGCCGGGAGGCAGCCCGGCCTTGGCGCAGACGTGATCGAGAAACTGCTCGGCGTCCCAACTCTTCTCGACGGCGACGCTCGGCAGGAACAACCCTTGCGCCTGGCCGCGGCTGACCTGTATCCCGTGCTTGCCGATCGTGATGGCAGCCCGCCGCGCCGCGCCGCGGGCCTGGACCGGCTCGGGATGGTGGAGCAGCCAGACTTCCAGATCGAGATAATCCAGCTCGGCCGGAGAGATGGGCGGGAAACGCGCGTCGTCGTGGGCCGTGCGCGCGGTGGCATGTTCGAGGGCGGCGCGCAGGGAGATCGGTTGGCCGAGTGAGCCGCAACAGGAACGTAGATGCGGGCCCCGCTTGAGGGTGACGAACGCACCACCGACAAGCTGATCGCGCAGGCCCGGCAACACGTTGGGGAAGACGGCGGGCTGGCCGGCAACGGCAGCGTGCATCATCGTGGCGACGGCGGCCCCGAGTTGTTGCCGCTGTTGCTCGGTCGTGGTGACGGGAGACATGGGGGGAGTTCCTCTCGCGGACAAGGGTGGGGCATCGTCGAGAACGTGAAGCGGCCGTAGTTTTTCCGACGGCGCCTCGACGCGGCGCGGCAGCCGGCCCCGGTAGGCGTCGAGATCGTTGCCGGTGCGCACCTCGGCCGCCGCGCCGGGCCAGACTCCCGGCAGCCGGGTCTGACAGTGTGGGCAACGGCCGTCCGGCGTGAGGCGGTACGCGCGAACGAGAAAGCCGACGCGCTCGATGACCGTGGCCCGACAACCGGGGCAGCGCGTGTTCTCCCATTCGCCGACGCGGCCGGGCAGGTTGCCGGCGTAGACGTAGCGCAACCCGGCGGCGATCCCGATTTCGGCCGTGCGCATCAGCGTCTCGGCCGAGGTCGGGTCGGGGTCGGTCATCTTGTAATCTTGATGGAATGCGGTGATGTGCCACGGAATGTCCGGACTGATACCGGCGAGGAAATCGGCGGCGCGGCGCAGCTCGTCGGCGCCGTCGTTGAATCCGGGGATGACCAGCGTGACGACCTCCAGCCACAGGCCGCGCTCCTGGATCATGCGGATGGTTTGCGTGATATTTTCGAGCATGCCGCCGAGGCTGCGGTAGTGCTGGTCGTCGAAACTTTTGAGATCGACCTTGTAGGCGACGACCCAGGGGCGGAGGAAGTCGAGCACCTCCGGCGTGGCGTTGCCGTTGGACACGAAGGCACAGGCGATGCCGGCGGCGTGGGCCTCACGGAAGACGGCGACGGCCCATTCCGCGGTGATAAGCGGCTCGTTGTAGCTGGAGACGACGAGGCGCGCACGCTCGCGCCGGGCGGCATCGATGAGTTGAACCGGAGTGACCGGGCGCACCGGAGCGACGGCGTTGACATCACGTAAAGCCTGTGATGTCAACCAGTTTTGGCAGAAGCCGCAGTGGAGATCACAACCCATCATGCCGAACGTCAGGGCGTCGCTTCCCGGGTAGACGTGAAAGAACGGCTTCTTCTCGACCGGGTCGCACTGCAAGCCGGCGACGTAGCCGAACGGCACTTTGAGCTGGCCCGCGTCGTTGAAACGCACCTTGCAGATGCCGCGCAGGCCGTCGCCGATCAGGCAGCGATGGCCGCACGCCAGACAGCGGAGGCGGTCGCCCTCGACGCGGCACAGCTCGGCGGCGCCAACGACGGTGCGCTGATCGAGCGCGTCCGCCAGGGTCTCGTTCGCCACCCGCGTTTTCATCGCGTCCGCGCTCCGCGCGTTTATTGACCTTCAGGTTATCAGCCGCATGGAATCAGGCCGTCCGCTCGTACCCAGCAGCAATGGGGTACGAGAAATAGCTGATAGCTGTTAGCTGACAGCTATCAGCTTTTGATCATCGGATTGTCTTGAGCCGCATGAGGCAGTCAACCGGAAGATCAATAAACAAGTTACTTCTTCTCCAGCGTCTTGATCTGGATGTTGCGGAACGCTACCGGATCGTTGTGGCCGGCGAAACCGAAATGGCCGGACGTGCGGTCCTTGCCGGGGTGTGGACTCTTGCCCATGTACTCCGTCACCTTGCTCACGTCGGCATCGACGATGACGGTGCCGTTCAGTTCCACCTTGATCGTCGAACCCTTGATCGTCACTTCCTCGAAGTTCCACTCACCGACGGGGCGCAGGTAGCCGCGCTGGGCCGCGACGATGCCGTAGACCGAGCCGTTGTACTGGCGCGGATCGAGCTTGGCGTATTGCGGCGACGTGTCGTCCAGCACCTGGATTTCACACATGCCGACATACGCGGTGTCGCCGCTGCCGGGGTAGCGGATGGCCAGGCCGTTGTTGCCGCCCGGAGGCAGTCGAAATTCCACGCGGGCGACGAAGTCGTCGTACTCGTCCTTCGTGTAGATGGTGCCGCCCTTCTTCGGCTTGCAAACGATGGCGCCGTCCTTAACTTCGTACTGGTCGACCGGGCCGGCCCAGCCGGTGAGGTCTTCGCCGTTGAAGACCGGTTTGAACCCGGACGAGGCGTGCTTGCGGAGAATCTCATTCGCCTCGGCCGACGGAATCTCGCGGATGAAGACGTTGCGCCAGCGAATCTCGCCGCCGTGCGTTTGCAGCTGGATAGGCCACTGCTTGGGCAGCGGCTTCTTCTTGTCCCAGAAGTTCTCCAGGCGGGCGTGATCGACGACGAGCTTGTCGTTGAGGTAGACCGTGACGCGTTCGCCGACCATGAGGATGCGGAAGTGGTTCCACTCGCCGAACGGTTTGTCGGCCAGGACGAGCGGATCCTTGCCGGGCGCGCCGGGGCTGTTGTTCCAGAGACCGCCTGATCCCTTGTCGGCGCCGAGGTTCCACTTGCCGCCTTCCTTGGTGTAGTCCCAGATTTGCACCTGCGGCGTGGCCCGGAGGTAAATGCCGCTGTCGGCCTTCGCCACCGTCTTGTAGTCGATGAGCAGCTCGATGTCGCCGAAGTCCTTGTCGGTCGTCAGATAAGCGCCGTTGCCGTCGTTGACCAGCTCGTTGTTGTCCACGGTCCAGTGCTTTTTGGCGTCCGCGGTCCACTTCTCGATCTGGTCCTTGCGCTCGTCCTCGGTCATGGCCGCCAGCTTGTACGGATCGAAGTGCGGCATGCCGTGCCAGCCAGCAAGGTCGGTGCCGTTGAACAGTGCGGTGAATCCCTTTGGCGTCACAGGCTCGGCGGCGTGAACGCGGCTAGCCGCGCCAAGAGCGACCGCGAGGACGGTCAGACACCGGAACAGGTGGGGGCGGAGGGGAGGGTGTCGCATGGGTGCATCCTGGGAGGGAATAGGCGAGGTTACAGATGATCCTATCAGAGCTTGACTCGTAAGCGAGGGTTACGGGGTTAGAGCCTGTCTCAGGAGTAGCTCCGGCGAGCCGAGCCGGACCGGAGGGTGCCGCTCGGCTCGCGCAGCCTACTTCGGCGAGGCTCAGAAACCCTTTCTCGGAACTGCGGACGAGCCCGCGCTAGCGGTCGGGCACTTCGTTTCCCATAGACCACCCCGTACACCATCCCCATATTGGGGTGGTGAACGCCGCTTTATTGCAGCCCCTTGTGGGGGACGAACCCGAGAGGTAGAATCCGGTCTCTTTCCGACCGACGGCCGCGGATACGATGGAAACCCCTGAGCATGGCTGACCCGGACGCCGACGGCCGCTTTCACACCCACGCGGACTTTCCATCCACCTTCCTCGACAACCGCCGCACGCTCACCGTCTGGCTGCCGCCCGGTTACGACGACGCAGGCGTGCGCTACCCCGTCCTCTACCTACATGACGGTCAAAATATCTTCGACGCCGGGCGGGCGGCGTACGGCGTCTCGTGGGACGCGCACAGCACGGCCGCCCGGCTCATCCGCGCCAAGCGCCTCCGCCCGGTGATCCTGGTCGGCATCGACAACACGCCGCAACGGTGCGACGAATACGCCGTCCAGCGCGACGCGGGGGAGCAAGCCGGCGGTCTCGGCGAACGCTACGCCCGCTTCGTCCTCGACGAGGTCAAGCCGTTCATCGACGCCCAGTACCGCACGCTGCCCGACCGACGGCACACGGCCATCGCCGGGTCGTCGCTCGGCGGCCTTATCTCGCTGTCGATGGCGCGTCTTCATTCAAAGCGCTTTGGCCTGTGTGGCGCCGTGTCGCCCTCGCTGTGGTGGGGCCGTTGCAAGGAATTGCACGCCGCAGAGACCGACGGAGCGTGGCTGAAGCGCATGCGCTTCTGGCTTGACATGGGCACGCGCGAGGGCAAGCGCGGCGGGCACGTCACGCCGGGTATCGAGCAGACGCGGCGGCTGGTCGGCTGCTTCGACGCGGCCGGGCTGGTGCCGGGACGCGACTATTATTACTGGGAAGTGGCGGGCGGCGAACACAACGAGACGGCCTGGGCGGCGCGCTTCGACAAGCTGCTGCTGTTCTTCTTCGGACGCTGAAGCGGAGGTTGGCCCGATGCGGCTCGAATACGAGTCCGGCACGATCATCGAGAACGCGACCGAGGCGGACGTCCTCGACCGCTTGCCGGGCGAGCGCTTCGCGGTGCTGACCGTGCGTGCAGGCACCTACCTTCAATGCGCCGAGCAGAACGACGATCCGTGGGAGTACCTCCTCGAATATCAGGAGGAAGATACCGACCATCATTATCACGCCATCGAGGAGCCGCTCGCGCTGGCACAGGTGCTGTCGGTGTTTTGCAAGTACCTGCGCGGCGACGAATCGTGG
>JBBQPD010000217.1:0-8260 GCA_038331535.1 Gemmatales bacterium
GGCGACCGTGCGGAACTGCGCCACCAGGTGCGGGTCGAACGGGTTGCTTCGCCAGTCGCGCACCTGCCGTTGCAGCTCCAGTTTCAGGTCCGGATCGGTCGGGTTGGCCGGGTCGTCCGTGAGCAGGTTCAGGATGTGATCGATGCGCTGATCGACGTAGCCCTGCTCCTGGCGGAGGAAGAATTTCTGGGTGATCCAGTATTTCTGAGGGGCGGGAGCCGGGGTGTTGGTGCGCGGGTCCACGTCGTCGTCGTCGGTGGGGTCGAAGACGTAGCGATACCACTCCAGCGCCTCCTCGGGGCGCTGGTTCTTCGCCAGCAGGTTGCCCACCAGGATCGGGGCGTGGAAGAACAACTCCCAGTTATACTGCGAGTAACTCCCATCCGGCTCGAAGTCGGCGTCTTCTTTCGGATAAGGCTTGACGACGAGCTTCGGCTGATACGTCTTCTCGAAGTCGAAGCCAGTGTCGGCCAGCTGCGTCTTGCGGCTCATCAGACCGGGGATGCCATGCAGGTTGAGTTCCTTGGCGAACAGGCATGTGAAGGGATGGTAGAACGGCTGGAACAGGTAGCCGAGGCGGCCCTTGAGCTCGAAGATCTGCCGGAGTACCTGCCATGCCTCGTTCAGCTTGCTGGCCAGCAGCAGACTCTCCACCTCGAGGAACAGCTTGGCCTGATCGCGGTAGTAGAGGAGCGTCTTCCCACTTCCTCGTATCCCCGGCCGGACGAAGAACGTCCGCGTCTTGTCGGCATAGAACCACGGCATCAGGGTGCCGAATCGGATCGGCGCATCGAACGGCAATGCGCGAATCGCCTGGTTGTCTGGCCTGGACATGAAGAAGGGGTACTTCACGCGGAAGAAGCCCGGAGTCTGCCCCAGGATCGCGCCGCCTGGCGCGTACGTCGTGTTCGCGACCGGGGTGAGCGGGTCGTCCTGGGCGGTGGAGACCTCCCGGTTGACCATCGCGAGTACCTTGTCGCGCTCGAAGCGCGGCACCTGGATCGCCGGGATGCGCTTCTTTTCCGCGTAGAGCTCGGGATAGCCCTTGCAGCCGACCAGCTCGAAGAGAGGCCCTTCCGGCCGCGACTCCTGGCTGTACCGGGCCACCATTACCAGGACGGTATCGACGTCGCGATACTTCGTGAGATCCAGCGGCAGCAGAAGATAGGGGCTGCGGTCGAGTTTGCCCTTGTACTCCGGCAGCGGGACGCTGTCGGCGGAAACCTTTTTCGGCGACCACTTCTTGTTGCGATGCTCGCTCATCGCCAGGTGGAGATAGCCGAGCTTCGTCGGCTCTTCGACGGTCTGGGTGGTGCCGGGGTTGGGCACAGCGAGCGTGGTGGGGCCGGGCTTGTTCTCCTCGCGGAACTCCAGCCAGATCAGGTACAGGCGGCTCTCGTGGATCAACGGGACGAGGTAGTCGCTCTTGACATCGATCTCGACCTTGGCCCAGGCGGTCCAACGCCGGTCATCGACGAAGGTGCGGTGATAGTAGGTGTACGGCTCGCCGCCGGGCGTGCGGCCGAAGACGTGCAGGACGTGGTTGATCTCGTCGTAGCAGGTGCCGACCACCTCCAGCCGGTCCACCGTGTCGAGTTTCTCGATGAAGTGCAGAAACGCCGACTCGACGTTTTCGCGCGTGGCCTCGTTCTGTTGCAACTCCTCCTCGAGTTCCCGGAAGAAGGGCGACTTGTCGCGACGAAACTCAGGGGCGAGGTAGACCTCGGTGTGGATGAACACCTTGCGGTTGGCCTCCCACAATCGATAGGCGCGCATCCACTGCCACTGGTTCCACTCACCATCGACCTGGGCGCTGGCGCGAACGGCCGGCTCCAGGCCCGTGAAGCAACGCTGCACAAAGGTCTGGACGCTCTCGGCAGCCTGTACCAGGCGAGACGTCTGCTGACAGGATCCCATCTCGACGTTGACCAGAACCAACGCCGACACATCGCTGGGGCTGTCCCACTTGTCCGTCGGTGCGTCGGCCGGCTTCGTTTGCGAGAGCAGGTAGGCCACCAGGCTGTCGCGCTTCCGCGCACGCAGCTTGTCCTGAATGCCCTTGCTGGCGTCGAACCACCCATCGGGGCCGAATTTCGCGCGCAGCAACTGGCTGACAAGCAGCGCCTCGTTCTGGCCAACCGACGGCCCGGCCAGCGACGCCACCGCCGAGGCGGAGCCGTTCAGTTTGCGCAACAGGCGCATCGCCTCCTCGAGTCGCCTCCAGGCGGGCGCCTTGGCGTAAGCCGACGGCGCGCCGTTGCTCAGGCCGTTCGCCCCAGCGAGAAAAGCGACATCAGCTTTTGGCCATTCGGTCAGGCGTTCCACGTCGGCGGCGAAGGTGGCGACGGGGTAGGCGGGAGTGTCGATCACCCGCCCGGCCAGCGCGAGGACGAAATCGCTGCCGGCGGGATCGACGTAAACCCGCTGCCAGCGGACGAAGGCCGTCAGATCCAGCAGCTTCCCCAGCGACGCCACCTTCGCCCCGGTGTCGTCAAACGCCAGCGGCAGGGCAGTGAAATCGAGGGTCTCTGTCTTCGCCTGGCGCGACAACGACCATTGCAGATCGCTGAAGACCATATCCAACCTCTTCATGACCATCGCGACGCGGTCCAGCCACCAGTAGGCATCGAACCGTGCCTGGTCAGCCGTCGGGGTGATGGCCGCGTCCGAGCCGACGAAGGCAGCCGCAGTGAACACGACAACGGCGGTCTGCTTTGGCGCCCCGAACAGCGCCTGCTCGGTCAGCATGCGTGCCGACGCCGGGGACAGGCCGAACGTCTCGCCGACCCGCTGCGGCACGAGCAGGCGGCCGAGCTTGTCGCGCAGGTAGCCGGCCAGCCGGGCCGCGGCCGTGGTCAGGTTGGTGACGAGGTTCGCCGGGGTCGTCAAGGGGAAGATCAGGTCGGCGTCGCTGAGCCACCGCTCGGCGGCGGTCGGCGGGTTGGCGCGCTGCTGAAACAGGTTCAGCACGGCGGCGAGATACGGCGCGTCGTTGGAGAGGGCGTCGAGCCGCCCCTTCTCCTCGTTGCTCATGATCCCCGTGAAGCGGAGCAGTCGTTCCTCGGCGTCGTAGGAGACGCGCGCCGCCAGCTCGGGCCCCAGGGGGGCGAAGTCGATGCCAGCCGGCAGCGTCGCCAGCGGCACGGCGAATTCGGGATTACAATAGCCGAGGATCAGCCGCGGGGCGTCGGACAGCGCCTTGACGGCCGTCTGATACTTCGGGTCGGCCTTGACCGGGGCGGGCAGGTCGGCGTGGGTGAGCAGTTGGTTCTGTTGCGCCGCGGTTATGAGGCCGACGAACGAGATCGCCTTCGTCGCTTCGTGATAGCGCACCGGGATGCCGAGCACCGAGACGATGGAGTCGGGGAACGTGAACCCGGCCGGCAGCGTCGCGACCTTGGCCTCAGCGCGGTAGTCGCCGCGCAGGGCGTCCAAGGCGGAGCCGACGGCGGCATCGGCCCATCCTAGCTGCTGCAGCTGCGCGGTCAGGCGGGCGGCCAGCGCTTCGGCGTCGGTGGGGAGCGAGGCGGGGTCGTTCTGGTCGCGGATGACGCGCAGGTCGCGGCGCAGCGTCGTCAGGAACACCGTGACGGTGCTCTCCGGGGCGGCCGGCTTGACCTTCAGGTCCGCCGCCAGGACGTAGCGCAGCTCGTCGCTGCTGAAGCCGCTGTCGCTGACCAAAGCCACCGTCTTGAGGAACTTTTTGGTGGCGTCCGGCGAGGCGAACGGATCGACGCGGGCCAGGAACAACAGCCAGCGCCAATCGACGACCTTGATCCCCAGCAGCTTCGCCAGCAGGGAATGGCGGTAGAGGAACGACAGGTTGGCCAGCCTCAGTTTACCGTCGATGTACGCGGCGTTCCCGACGGGCTTCTTCAGCGCCCGAAGCACGTCCAGGTCAGCGGGCTTCAGGCCGGTCGCCGCCAGCACCGGGGCGACGTGCTCGTCGATCGTCGCGGCCGGGTTGGCCGCCGTCACCGCCGCGACCGCGAACGCCGGGTCGGTCGGCGAGATCAGCCGGCGGTTGAGGAACAGCTGCTCGTAGAGCGAGGGCTCCGGCGCGTAGAAGCTCTCGGTGAACTTCGCCGTGACGCTGAGGTCGTCGAACAGTGCGGCCGCCTTCTCGACGCTCAGCGACGCGAATCGCCGCCGCACCTCCTCGAACGGCTGCAGCCGCAACAGGAACTTCTCGTCGAGAGCGCCGTTGCCCAGCGATTTGTCGCTGATGACCAGATCCACCTCCGCCATCTTCCAGCCGAGCTCGCGCCACAGGCGCAGGAAGCGATAGATGCGATCGAGCGCCGGGGCGTCGAGGTTCTGGATGGATTTCTTGGCGGTGTCGCAGGAGCTGTCTTCGTGAACGACGCTCAGGGCGCCGGCCTGACCCGCGCCGGGGGGGTTGACGAACTTCAGCGACAGCAGAGTGAGCAGGTCGTTATACTCCAGTCCGGTCCGCGTGAGGAACACGTTGACCCGGGCCATGCTGGTGATCGCGGCTGGGTTGTTCGCCTCGCCCCAGTAGGTGAACTGGTTCGCCACATCGGCCTTGGTGATCAGAGGGCGCTCGGCCGGGTCGATGGCGAAATACTCCGAGGCGGCGTCGATCAGCTGGGGGTTGTTCGGCGCGTGCGCGCCGGCGAACGTCTCCATCAGCGCGGACCGAGTCAGGCCGATCTGGGCGAGATGGACGCGCACCTCTTCCGTGAACAGGTCGAACGGCAGCGCCTGCGGGCGGACTGCTTTTTTCAGCTTGTCGTAGGCGCCGACGTTGACGAACGTCGGGCGGGCGGCCAGCTCTTCGGCCGGCAGCGTCGTCTGCCGCAGCAGAGCGACGTCGAGCTTCGCGCCCTTGGTCACCTGATACGTCCTCTTGCCGTCACGGATGACCCAGAAGGTGACGTTCCCCGGCGGGAGGGTGACTCTACTCGCCACGAAGGCGGTGGTGGCCAGGTCGGCCTTGGCGGCGACGAAGGCGGCGAGGACGTCGGCCTTGACGGGGCCATCGACCAGAGACGCCTCCAGCGCCAGCTCCATCTGGAACAGCGGCCCCGGCGAGATGCGGGCCTCGAGCAGCTCGCAGACGAGGTCGATGTACGGCAGCGGCACGTTGGCGTTGTCGCAGTTCAGTTCCACGTCGTCGAGGTCTGGCCGGCGGCCGAGGAGCACGCTCTTGACGAAGACCCCCGGCTGCTTGGCGAGGCGGTTCGCCAGGAACAGCAACAGGTCGGCGAGGTAAGCCCCCGGCCCCAGGACGGAGCGGCACTGGTCGCACTCGCAGACGTCGCCGGCGCCGAACAGGTTCTCCAGATTGGGGAAGTCTGTCAGGGCCTTGCTCTCCGCCCTCAGCGAGGAGACCCGGTTGGCGTTGACCAGGGCGCCCAGCTCAGTGGCGAGGGTGAGGACGGCGGCGTGGGTGTCGGCGGCGCGGTCGTAGGCGGCGCGGGCCTGGCGTTCGCTCAGTCCCGACTTGCCGCCGACCTCGTTGATGAACCGATCCTCACCCATGCGGTAGATCTGCTGGGCCGAGTGGATGCCCTTCGCCAGCAGCGCCGCGGCGGCGTCGTAATCGGGGATGAGTTTGAAGACGCGCTGGATGGCTTTCAGCTCGCGCGACAGCGCCGCGCGGTCGCCGCCGACGGCTTCGGAGCGGGCGTTCCGTTCCAAGTAGCGATCGACGGAGGTCGTCATCAGCTCGAAGTCGGGGTGCCTCTCCAGGAAACGGACGACCGGCTTGTGGTCGGCCAGGAAAGCGACCTTGCCGTCACTGCCGACGGCGCGTGCCAGCTTGCCGGCGAACGCCGCCGTCGGAAAGGCGGCGGCGAAGCGCTCGTGGAGGAGGGCGGCGTAGGCCCGCGATTTGTCCTCGGCATCGGCGGCACCGAGCAGGTGAGGCACCCTTTCTTTCGGCGTCTTCTCCACCAACTCCGCCCACTCTTGGGGGGATCGTTTGGCCAGCGCGCGGACGGAATGGCGGGCCGCCTCCGGCGCCAGGGCGCCCACCAGGTCGGGGTGCCCGAGCGTCAGGTCGTGGAGGTGCAAGGCTGCCTCTACCAGCTTCACCACCTCTTGCTTGACGTGGGCGCCGCCGAGCCGCCGCCCCACCGCGGCGGGGTCGCTGCCCAGTTCGAGGATGGCCGCGACGGCTAGGTCTCGCTCCTCCTCGCTCAGCCCGGCCGCGAGCAGGGCAGCCCCGATGCCGTCCCTGGCACCGGCCGCCTGGGCGACCGCGTGGGCCGCATATTTCTCCAGCCAGCCGCGCAGCTGCTCCTCCGAGACCGCGCCGACGCGATTCTCGGCCGCCGCGCGGCGCACGGCAGCCGCGACGGGCGCGGCGACCGTGGCGGGCACGGCGGCGACGACCGCCTCGACCCGTTCGGCGAGCGGCGCATCGTCGAGACCAGGCGGGAGGATGAACGCCCGGCCGCGCAGGGCCGCGTACCAGAAGGCGACATCGATGGGGAGGCGGGCGTCGAGGCGGTGGGCGAGGACGAAGGCGACGACCTTTTCGCGGGCTATGCGGGTCTCGCGGGTCAGGAAGGTGACATCGCGATAGCGGTCGTTCTCCTCCAGTTCGGCGACCTTGACGTTCTGTTTCTCCAGCAGAGGGAGAATGCGCCGCTCGACGTGTTCGGCCTCGCTGCCGGCGAAGTCGGGCAGGGCGATGGGGACGTCAGCGACGGGCGGAAGGTCGGGGGGTGCCTCGACCTCGTGCGTGCGGTCCTCGCGCAGGTGGACGACGAGGACGAGGTCGGCGGCGCCGCTTTCGGCGCGAGCGAAGTCGGCGCGCTTGTAGGGGATGCTGTACGCGCCATCGCGGTTGGTGACGGCCTTGCCCAGGGACTGGCGAGTGCGCAGATCCCGATCGAACGCCTCGACGGTCAGGCCGGCGACGGGTTCCGCGTCGATGGTGGTGACGACTCCCTTGACGAGGAAGACCTCCTGTTCCCCGACCAGGCGAAAGGAGGCGAGCCGATCGTTGATGACGGCGGCGGTGGCCTCATCGACTAGCCAGGCGTCATCAAAGGCGATGCCGTTGTCGCGCTGGAAGGCGCGGACGGCGCGGAAGGTCGATTCGCCGGCGCGGCGGTCGCGCACCTCGTCGGCGTCGGGCGGGAAGCCGAGGACCTGCAACGCGGCGTGGAGTTGCACGAGGCCCTCCACGCTCGGGTGGCGCTGAATCGCGGCAATGGGGCTGAACATGGGAAGACCAAACCCTCATTCGAGGACTCGAGTTATTTTTTGCCCTGGAGCAACACGCCGTATCCGTCCATCTCCACGTTGGTGTACCCCATCCGCGAGAACGCCGAGCGAGCCGCGTCGAGGTATTCCTTGGTGCCGGGGAAGAAGTTCAACTCCATCGTCCCGCCTCGCGCCATAGCGCCGTAGGAACTGGCAGCGAACCGCTCCAGGTTGACGGTCTCCGGGAGTTTACTCGACATCATCTGGGTGACCGAACCGCTCTCGAAGATGAGGCCCATCTCCTCGCCGGTCCCACTGACCACGTTCGATACCCCCGTCGCCGGGCCGCCTGTCTGCGTGAGATACGGCTGCAAGTTCGTCCACCCCGCGGGGGTCTCCATTCCGCCACCCACGTTGACCTTTCCGCCGATCGGCACGACGCCGCGCGTCGGGTTTGCTCCGAAGACTTGCGCGACATCCTTGAGGACCGAGTAACGCTCGACGGCCGCGGCGCCCACCCGGAGGCGTTCGGCGAGGACGGTCCCCTGCCCGGCGAGTTTGCTCGCTTGAGAGAACCCCCCTCGCGCCAGTGCGACGCCGGCCCGCTGACTGCCCTGCTCGATCGCCTGAACGGTCCCACCGATGGCCCGACCAACGACGGACTTCCCGACCGCGCGTCCCGCCGTAGCCACCCCGCGCCCCACGGCGGCGGCACCGCGCTGCACGATGGCGGGCGTGACGCGCTGCGCCGCCTTGCCGACGGCCCCGAGGGCCGCCGCCCCGGTCGCGGTGGCGGCGAACGCCGCGGCGCCTCCCACGGCCGCCCCGATCAACGCCCCTGATTTCGCCCCCTCGGCGCCGGCTGACACGATCTTCCCCGCGCTGAACTGTTCCGTCCCCAGCCCCAGCGCCTGACTGCTGACCGTCTGCCGGGTCGCCTCCCCCGCCGCGCCGCCGGCGAAGCCACCCCCCCCCCCCCCCCCCCCCCCCCCCCCCAACCCCGGCGCCCCCCCCGCCGGGGGGCCCGGGCACCCCGAGGGACCAAACCCCCCCCCGCAAAACCGCCCCCCCCCCCCCCCCC
>JBBQPD010000218.1:0-8227 GCA_038331535.1 Gemmatales bacterium
GTCGCCCACCCCGAAGTAGCCCTATTGTAAAGGGCCGAAACGTAAGAGGTTATGGCGACGGTGTCCAAAAGAACACTGTCAAATTGTCGTGTCATAACCACTTACGCCACTTCGCCTTGTGGACTTGTTGGTAATAGACAGCCTTGAAAGGCCGGCACTACCCTCAGAGGGTCGCTACGCGACCGAAAACTTGGCATTTGGCACGGAAGTTATTTCGTCAGCGTTCCTAAGCCGCAAACGCTGAGGGGCAAGCGCTCGCGGCTAAACGACGAAGTTATCCCCCAAATTCGACGCGCGTCTGCACCATCTCGTTGCGCCCCACGTCGAGACGAACGCAATCCTCTTCCACGGTCAGGTCGATCAGGCTCGTGCCGCGGGCGTCGAGCGACGTGGCGCGCGTCGGGTTGCGGACGAAGCGGAATTGCCCCGACGTGCCGACGCCGGCGCACTCAATCAGCCGGGCCGTCACCGCGTCGGAGCCGTCCGCGCCGGGCCGCAGCGAGGTGAGCAGCAGGTTCGAGGCGTCGAGGTGCGCCAGCCAGCCGGTGGCGCCGACGTGCGGCGGTCCCTGCGTCGTCGGCACCATGACGACTGGCGTCACCATGCCCTGGGCCGTCTGGGCCGGGCTGAACCGATCGATGCCGATGCCGAGGTCGAAGGTCCGGCACTCCTCGCCGGGTGTGATCAGCAGCACGTCGAGCATGAAGCCGCCCTGCCGTTGCTGGAACGGCAGCCCGCCGGGAAAGATCACGGTGTTTTGTTGACCCTGTCGTATTTCGAGATATTCGGGCGACTGCGGGCGCGTGTGCGTCGTCAGGTAGCCGGTGCCGTTGACGCCGCGCAGCAGCGGCTCGCGCGCATCGCGCCAGGCGAAGCGCGCGCCGTAGAAGGCGTGCCACGGATAACCGGACGGCGGTTGTATCGGGTTGATCTCGATGTGCAGGTCGAGCATCGGCCGGCCGATCCACGCCTGAAAACGCTGGCGATACGTCGCGATCACCTGTTGCTGGGCATCGACCAGCGTTCCCTCCGTCACGATTTCACCGAGCGCCGGCCCGGATGAGGTCACCTTGATCGATTCGGCGCGCATCGTGCTGCCGGGGTTGAAGACGAGCATCTGGCCGAGACGCGCGGTGCGCGTGCGATGATCGCGGATGGAGCGCAGGCCGCCGGTCTGCGGGTCGATCTCGGCTTCGAAGAACTCGTTCCGCAGCGCCTTCTCGTCGGCCAGCTTCAGCCGTTTTCCCGACGGCTTCACGGCGGGATCGCCGCCCCTGGGCAACCAGGCGTAGCCGAGCGCCGGCACCTCGACGACGGCCCGCAACGTGGTGCCTTCGACCTGGCACGCTTTCACCAGGTCGCCGGTCGGCAGCAGGTGCGGCGTATCGGGCAGGTCCACCACGACGCGGCGCGTGTAGCCGCATGGGTTCAGCAGCAGATACCCCCGGTTCGCGGCGCCGCGCGCGACGAGTCGTTGGGCCAACCGCTCCGCCGCTCTGCGCATCAGGCGGTCGAACTCTTCTCCAGGGACCGCTTCGCCGGTTTCAAATTGATCCTCGATGCGGGCAAGGCTCGTTTCGAGCGTTTCGACTTCCGTCAAGGTTTTCCCGCCGAGGCTGCGAAACAGGGCGGTGAGCGTCCAGGCGGTGTCGAGCTTGCGCCGATTCCGGACCTGGCCGGCGAAATAGCTCACCGGCTGCGGCGTCGAGAGCCGCGTCGCCACCGTCACGTTCTCGCCTACTGGTTCGGTCGCGGTGCGATCGACGAGGTAGTCGTCGTGGAACTCGTCGGCCTCCGAGGCCGAGGCGTAGTCGCCGCCGATGACTTCGTTGAGGTAGCCGGACACCGTCGTCCAGCGGCCCAGCACGGGGGCGAAACGGCTCAGCTCCAGCAGATCGTCGTACCACGGCGCGGCCTTCTTGCCGCGGTGAAGTATTGGCAGCGTCGCCGCCTGGTCCGACATGATGGTTTTGTGCCAGTAATGGGCCAGGTGAAAGCCGGTCTGCGGCGAGTCGGCGGGATACGGCGTGCGCGCGAACGACTCGACCTGCTTGCCGTCCGGCGCCGGCCAGTTGACGACACAGCCCCGATGCGTGGGAATCGTGCTCTCGTCGAAATGCAGCAAGAGGGCGCGGTTCATGCCGACGCTTTGCAGCAGCATCGGCGTCTGCGGATGGAACCCGAAGCGCCGCCGGGCGAAGACACGCACGTCCTTGCCGAGCAATTCCTGATACGCCGCCTGGCCTTTGACCAGGTTCCACATCTGCGATTCGAGCGGCAACAGCACGTCCTCGCGCTCGAGGTAGGGGCCGCCGCAGACTTCAACCGCGTCGCGCCCGACGTGTTCCCGCAGCGCCGCCAAGCGGTCGGGCTGTTCGCGACCGAGGCGTTCCAGCAACGACGCGCAGGCGATCACGTTGAGCGGATTGCCGCGCTCGAACGCGGCCGGCCAGGGGGCGTCGAGTTTGTCCGGGTCGAGCAGCAGCAGATCGACGACGTGCATGGTGACGGGATAGAGGACTTCGCGGGCGGACAGCAGGCGGTCGGCCGCCGCTTGCAAGTGCCGGCGCGGCTCATCGGCGTCCGGACCGGTCAGGGCCGTCAGCGCGTTCTTCACGTCCGCCCATAGATCGGACGCCGACAGGAGATTGTCGTGCGACATCGCCTCGAACAGCGCTTCGACGTGCAAGAAACCGAGGCCGATGCCCGGAAACGGCGCGATTTTCTCGGCGTCGAGTTCCAGGAGCGCTTTGCGAACCGGATCGGACTCGGCGAGAGGCCGCAACGCCTCTTTCAGGGTCGCGATCGTGACGGCCCGATCCGTGCCGGCGCGAAAGAAGACGGCGCCGGCGGCGCGGGCGCGCTCCTCCCAATCGTCCGGCAGCAGCAGCGGCGGACTCTCCGGCAGCGCGTAGATGTTCGGCCCGGGTTGCTCGTGGTCGTAAGGCGAGGCCGGGCGCGGCGGCCCATTGGCGCCGACCAGTGCGGCGGGATGCCAGAGGGCGGCGTAACCGTTGAGAAACGCGGCCACATCGTCTTCGCCGAGGTAGAGGGTATTCTGCGTCGGCAGACGATACGGTGTCAGCAGGAAAAGCTCGGGTGCGCTCATGCTGCTTGAATAGCGAGCCGGGGGCAAACCGCAAAGATAGCCCGACGCGCGAGCAAGGGTGCGAGCTATTTGCTCAGGCCACCTTCCAGCGCCGCGCGGTCATCTCTCCCGCCGCCGCCCCTGGACGGACTTCAATCACCTCGTCGCCTGGCTCGGCACCGAAGCCGTCCGTCAGGGCGCGGGCCGGTGCTTCGCCTTCCGGCAGGTCTTCGCGATAGACGACGAACACGTTTTCCCGCCCGGCCGCCGCCGCGGCGACCGTCTCGGCGAGCATGGAGCGCGTGTCCGTGTCCCAGTCGAGTCCGGGTAGAATCCCGCGCAGGAACCCGGCGAGGCGTTCGCCGAGGACGGGCCGCGGCGGCAAGAGATAGAAAGTGGACATGCGGAAGACTCCGAGTTGTCGCGGATGGTCCGACAGAAGCTTCCATCGGCCGCGCGGGGGGAGCGCCAGCCCGGACGAATGCCGGACTGTCCGGGGAACATGCTCCCGCCGGCTCACTCTCCGGAATGTCCCGTTTGCCCGTACCAGCCCTCCCAGCCGTCAGGATCGTTGAATCGCGAGGCTTGAGACTCTCCAGTGCGTCGCGTATAGTCGAAGGGAAGGTATTGCCGCTTGCGGCTTAGCGGTCAGGCGGTGCTAAGCCGCAAGCGGCGGTCGAGTGCCTCCTCCGAGAAACGACTCATGCAGGAAGTGATCGAGTGCCCTGAGTGTCGGCGCAAGCTGAGCATGAGGGAAGAGTACCTCGGTTCGGAGGTGAAATGTCCCTCGTGTGAGGCGACGTTCGTCGCTTCGACGGCGCTCCGGCCCGCAGCACTGCCGCCCCCTCCTCCTCCTCCCGAACCGGAGCGACTCGCCCGAGACGACGAAGACGAGCGCCGGCGCGACCGCGGACGAAACGACCTCCGCCGCCGGCGGCGCGACTCTTACGACGATGACCGGGAACCCGGACGAGTGCGCCCCGACCGCGGCAACGCCATTCTGACGCTCGGCATCCTCGGCCTGGTGTTTTCCTGTATCCCGATCGCCGGCTGGATCCTCGGCGGCATCGCGCTCGGCATGGGCAACAACGACCTGGGAGAGATCGCGCGCGGCCGCATGTCGCGCGCGGGAGAAGGTGCGACGCAGGGCGGCAAGATCTGCGGACTGATTGCGCTGGTCCTGTCCACGCTCGCCGTCTTTTTCTGGTGCATGGCGTTTGCGCGGGACAATACCTTTTGAACGCACCACGGCCTGGGTCTCACATCGTGGGACTCGGCTCGAGGAATTACGACGAGCCGCGACCGTCAGGGAGCGTTTTTCGTCAACGCTCCCAGACGGTCGCGGCTCGTAAAACCCACATCGGGAACTGCCTCTTACGCCGCGATACGCAGTGCCGTGACCGCACTCGGCCGCAGCTTTGCCTGACGTAGACGCCACGCTTCACGCGCAAAGCGGCGGGCGACGTGGCGAACCACGTCGTCGGGAGGCGCGCCGGCCCAGCGGCTCTGCACGTCCACGTCACACTGATCGTTCAGATAATCGATGGCCACGACCGGTCGGCTGCCGCCGTCCGGTTGCCGCACCAGGAAACGGCTCGTCTCCGATCCGTCGCTCAGGCATAGCTCGGTCGAGAACCATTCCAGCCCGGACAGGTCGCCGAGAGCGCGGGCGTACTCCAGTACCGGTTGCAGGCGATGGCGGCGCACCTCTTCGGGAGCAAGGCGGTGGTAACACGGCCGGCCCGAGGAGCGGTCCAGCGGACTCCACCAGAAGGGGATCAGATCGCCCAGGCATCCCAGCACGCGCCAGTACGCCGGCCGCTCCACTCCGTCGTCGCAGCGCAACAGCGGCGGCCGCACGGCCCGTTGCACCAAATAGGTGTCGTGGGCATCGTACTGGCGCGCGGCAGCGAGAGCGCGGACGAAGGCTTCGGAATCCGCGCCGGTCGTGGAGACGACGCCCCTACCGCCGTAGCCGTTCGCCGGCTTGATGAACAAGCCAGCGCCAGGTTCGTCCGCTTGCAGCGCGCGCCGCTCGTTCGCGGTGAGCGGGCGGTCTGGGGAGTTGGGACGAAAGAGGATGGTCGAGGGGACGCCCAGGCCGTGGCGCAGCAGTTCGGCGTGGGCCGCGGCCTTATCGGTGAAAGCGCGCGATCGCGCCGGCGCGTTGACCGGTTGCCCGCCCGCGTCCTGCACCGCTTCCGCCAGACGCGCGTAGATGTCGTCGTGCTGGTGCCAGAGTGCGTGATAATCGAGGTGGAAACCGATCGACATTTCGCCGGCCGAAAGGCGGCGGATCGTCTCGCGCACCGTGCCGTCATGGATCAGGGCACAGGATAGGCCGAGGGCAGATGCTTCTTGGGCCAGCCAGCACTCGAACGCGGTATACGAGACCGCCTCCAATTCGGGATGGCTCATCGTCAGGTCGTAATGCGCCGCCAGTTCTTCCGGCCGCACGGGGGTAGGCATCTTCAGCGCCAGGGAAGCGCTTTCTTCCGTCTCTGCACACACGAGCCGCATCGCGCACCCTCCTTGGCCCCGGAGAGACGGGGCGGCGGATGGTAAGGCGCGCGGCGCAGGCGGTCAAGAGGAAGATGACAAGGTGACAAGGTGACAGGGTGACAGGGTGACAGAATAGTCTCCGTCACCCCTTCACCTTGTCACCTTGTCACCTTGTCATCCTCTCACGTTCCCTGCTTCCAGTCGCTCATGTACTGTTTCTGCGACGAAGTCAGGTCGTCGATGCGAATGCCCATCGACTCCAGCTTGTGCTTGGCGACGTAGTTTTCCAGCTCGACCGGCACGGTGTAGACCTTCTTGCCCAGCTTGCCCTTGTTCTGAATGCAGAACTCGGTAGCCAGCGCCTGGGTGGCGAAGCTCATGTCCATGACGCTCGGCGGATGGCCCTCGGCGCAGGCCAGGTTCACCAGGCGGCCCTCGCCCAGCACGTGGATGCGCTTGCCGTTCTTCATCTTGTACTCATCGACGTTCACGCGAATGTCCTTCGTCACCGCCGTGGACTCGGCGCGCAGCCCCGGCAGCTCCAGCTCCACGTCGAAGTGGCCGCTGTTGCAGACGACGGCCAGATCCTTCATCTTGACGAAGTGCTCGCGGCGGATGACGGACGAGTTGCCGGTGACGGTGATGAACACGTCGCCGACCGGGGCCGCCTCGGCGATCGGCATGACCGAGAAGCCATCCATCGCCGCTTCGAGGGCGCGGATCGGATCGATCTCGGTGACGATCACGTTGGCGCCGAGGCCGCGCGCCCGCAGAGCCACGCCCTTGCCGCACCAGCCGTAGCCGCACACCACCACCTTGCGGCCGGCGATGAGCATGTTCGTCGCGCGGATGACGCCGTCGATGGTGCTCTGGCCGGTGCCGTAGCGGTTGTCGAAGAAGTGCTTGGTCGTGGCGTCGTTGACGGCGATGACCGGGAACAGGAGCACGTTGTCGCGCTCCATGGCCCGGAGCCGGTTGACGCCGGTCGTCGTCTCTTCCATGCTGCCGACGATCTGGCTGAAGCGGCGGGTGCGCTCGGCCGGGGTCATCGTCTTGGCCCAGTCGCGCACGCGGGCATGCACGTCGTCGAGCCGTTCCAGGGCGACGAAGATCATGGCCGACACGAGGTCGGCGCCGTCGTCCATGGTGATGTGCGGCTCATGGTCGAGGGCGGCGACGATGTGCTTGTAGTAGGTGTCGTTGTCCTCGCCGCGGATGGCGTAAACGGGGATGCCGAAGTCCTGCACGAGGCTGGCAGCCACGTCGTCCTGCGTGCTGAGCGGGTTGGAGGCGATGAGCACGAGGTCGGCGCCGCCGGCCTGGAGGGTGCGGGCCAGGTTGGCCGTCTCGGCGGTGACGTGCAGGCAGGCGGCCATGCGCATCCCGGTGAGCGGCTTCTCCTTGGCGAAGCGTTCGCGGACACGGGCCAGGACGGGCATGTCGGTGTCGGCCCAGAGGACGCGCTTCTTGCCGGCGGCAGCCAGGGCGAGGTCTTTGACGTCGGATCGCTGTCGGGTCGCCACGGTCATAGTCACTCCTTTGATGAATGGACGCGGTCCCTGTCCGGCCTCCTGGCCGAACGCTCCGCGTTAGTGTTATAAGGCGCGGCGCGAAGGGTTCAATATCGGGTTGGCCGCGGCTTGCCGTTTCGCGCGACGGAGCGCGGCCAGGCCCGCCGGCCTCCAGGGCAGGGATCGCGCGCCAACCTCCGCGAGGCCGCCGAGGGGTGGCTCGCCGTTGCCCATGACGATGGCCGCGCCCGCGACGCTTCGGGGTCCGTACCGTGAAGATCACCTCCGGCAAGCGGATGTGCCGCATCCTGGAGGAGCGCGGCTGGACGCTGGCCCGCATCAACGGCAGCCACCCTATCTATCGACACGCCGCAACGAGGTGGCGGACATCGGTCCCCGTCCACGGCAACCAAGACCTGAAACCAGGCACTCAGCGCGGCATCATGCGCGACGCCGGATTGACCGACGACGACCTCTGAAAGGATAGCGGCCCCAGTCAGGTGCGACCATTTGTTATTTCCTTCGCTTCTTGCCGAGCTACTGAGTATCGGAACCGGCGCCGTTGTCATTATGGCTCACCCCGATTGCTTTATTTCCGCGTGCCTGTCTCATTCTGGCTGGCGCCGGTTGTTTGAGTCCATGAGGAAGGAACCGGCCGCACGCCTGCATTTCAGTCCGAAGGACTGACAGCGCTCAGCCCAGGGCAACGCCGTGGGGAGGGGTTGCGGTGCGCTCCTTTACGCCGCCGACCCTGCGGCCTGAAGGGCCGCCTTCGTCGTCCAATCACGCTCCAAAAGGCAAATCCCACGGATTGTTGCCGCGGTCGCCCGCCACGGCTCCGGACGTGAGATGTTGGTTCGTCGGTTTGACCAGCGGCACGGCCAATAGCGTCTGCCGGCCGTCGTCCACCAGCGCCGTCACCTCGGCGCCGCTCGCGAACACCGCCGTCGTCGCCGGCGCCACCCGGAACAGGGTCGGCGCCGGGCCGGCCAACGCCTGCGCCAGTGCCGCGAAACCCAATGAATCGACGGTCGTCGTCGTCGCGAACACCGGAGCTGCTCCGGCCGGCAACCGACGCTCGCCCACGGCCAATACATCGGTCATGAGCGTGTGCGCCACCGACACG
>JBBQPD010000219.1:0-8205 GCA_038331535.1 Gemmatales bacterium
GCGCTGTCTTACTCTAGGCGAAGTCAGACACACTGTCTCAGTTCGCCCCGGCCCGTGATGACGAGAGGTCATGGACAGCACTCCCCAAGACGTGACCGACGCCGAATTGACCGTCCTCCAGTTTCTGTGGGATCATGGCCCGGCGACCATCCGCCAGCTCGCCGACGCGCTGTACCCGGCCGGCACGGACTCGCACTATGCCACCGTCCAGAAGTTGCTGGAACGGCTGGAGGGTAAGGGACACGTCCGCCGCGACCGCAGCAGCCACGCCCATCGCTTCACCGCCCTGACCGACCGCAACACGCTCGTCGGCCACCGGCTGCGGGCCGTCGCGGAGCAATTGACCGGCGGCCTCATGGCGCCGCTGTTGTCGCATCTGGTGCGCGCCGAGGCGCTCACGCCGAAGGAGCGGACCGAGCTGCGCCAATTAATCGATGAGCTGGATCGCCGCAACAAGTCTCGCAGATAGCCCGCAGCGCAAGCAAGGGTTTGAACCCTGGCTGACGCCGCGAGCCGCACACGATGAGGGACCGACCATGCCCCCGTTGATGCAGCTGGGTCTGGCGAATGCGGCGAGTGCCGCCGTCCTCGCGCTGCTGGCCCTCGCGGTCGGACGCTGGGTGCGCCGGCCGGCTTTGACGCATTGCGTCTGGCTTTTGGTCTTCATCAAGCTGGTCACGCCGCCGCTGTTCTCGCTGCCGCTGGCGTGGTTGCCCGCGGCTTCAGTGCCGGAGGATTCGCGCGCGTCCGACGAGTCGGCGTCCGATCCGGTCATCGCGCCTGCCGTTATGGAATACGCGGCCGCCGGGCCGCCGACGCCGAACGACGTCTGGATGGAGATGGAAAAAACGCGCGCGCTCGTCGCGGCAAGTTCGGCGCGAAGGGACGAGGCACCGGTACCAAATGGTCAAGCCAACCCACTCGTGCGCCAATCGGCACTCTCTCCTGCCGCGCCTCCGATTGCCCCGGCGCACAATTTGGCGTCGGAGATCCCCACACGCCCGGATACCGTGGCGTCCGTGGCGACGATCCTCGGCGGCGTCTGGATCGTCGGCTCCGTGCTCTGGTTTGCACGGGCGGTGCAGCGACTGGCCCGGTTTCAGCGCTTACTGTGCCACGCTCGGCCGGCGCCGGACCACGTTTTGGCCCTGGCAGCGCGGCTGGCGCGCAAACTCGGACTGCGGCGTTGCCCCGACGTGTCGCTGCTGCCGGCGCCGCTGCCGCCGATGGTCTGGGCGGCCCTCGGCCGCGTCCGTGTGCTGCTGCCCGCGCGGCTGCTGGAAAGGCTCGACGGGGATCAACTCGCCGCGCTGCTAACGCACGAACTCGCTCACGTCCGCCGCGGCGACCACTGGGTGCGCCGTCTCGAATTCGTCGCACTGGGCCTCTTCTGGTGGTACCCGCTGGCGTGGTGGGCGCGCACGCGCCTCCAAGCGGAAGAAGAGGAATGCTGCGACGCCTGGGTCGTCGAAGAGCTGCCGGCCCGCGCCTACGCCTCGGCCATCGTCGAGACGGTCGATTTCCTCGCCAATGACTTGACCGCAGTGCCGGCGCTGGCGAGCGGCCTGGGGCGCACCGACGGCCTGAAACGCCGACTGACACTGATCCTGAGCGGCACCGCGCCGAAGCGGCTCAACGTCGCCGGGCGCCTCGCCGTTCTCGGCCTCGTCCTCGGCCTGTTGCCGCTGCTGCCGACGCTCGCCCGCTCCGAAAAGAAGGCCGACGAACCGCCGTCCCCAAAGTCGGAACCGGTGCAGGTTCGGACGGTCGATCCCGATAACGAAGCGCTCGCCTTGCAGCCGACGCCGCTCACCTTCACCGGCGGCGAGAACGAGGTTGCCGCCCTCGCCGTGTCGCGCGACGGCCGTTACCTCGCGGCCGGCACCGGCACCGCCTATCGCTCCGGCGACGTGCGTGTCTGGACGGTCGCGGACCACAAGGAAGTGCTGATCTACGCGACCCCGCTGGGAGTCGCGTCGGTTGCCTTCTCGCCAGATGGCCGCTATCTCGCCTCGTCGGGCTACGATGGCCAGGCCGTTTTGCGAGAATTTCCCTCCGGTAAGGTGGTTGCCGTGCTAGCGCTCGATGGCCCGGCCCGGCTCGTCTTTTCGCCCGACGGCAAGACGCTGGTCACCGCCTCCGAGACCAAGTCGATTAAAGTGTGGAACGCGACGAACGGCGCCGAGATCGCACGCGTGGTGAATGACGCGATCTTCTGCTACTGCATCGCTTATTCACCCGACGGCAAGTACCTGGCCGTCGGCGGCGGCGATTTGGGATCTTCGGGCGCTCCCAATCAGGTCACGCTCTGGGAAACCAGGACGTTCAAGGAAGTCGGCAAACTGCTGGGCCACACCGGGCCAGTCATGTGCGTCGCCTTCTCGGCCGATTCCAAAATGGCCGCCACCGGCGGCGAGGACAATAGCGCCCGGCTCTGGCAGGTGGACGGCTTCAAGGCGCTCGGCACGCTCGAAGGCCACGAGGCCCGCGTGAAAGCCGTGACCTTCACGCCCGACGGCAAGACGCTGGCGACCGGGAGTCACGACGGTACGGTTCGGCTCTGGGACGTGGCCAAGCAGATGCCATTAACCCGCCTGGATGGCCATGTCCCCCCGATCCGTTCCATCGCTGTCTCGCCGGACGGAAAGTTGCTGTTCAGCGGCGGCGCCCAGCGCATTCTGAAAGTCTGGGATCTGGCGACGCACCAGGAGGCAGCGGGCTACCAGCTGGCGCCCGAGCGTCCCGGCGAGGGGTCGATCGTCCTGGCGATGAAGTATTCGCCCGACGGCAAGACTCTGGCAACGACGCACGAAGACGGCACCATCTCGCTGCGTCGGGCCACCAACGGCGACCTGCTGCGGACGCTGGCGGGCCACGAGGAAGCCGCGACCTGTCTCGTCTTCACGCGGGACAGCAAGACGCTCATCACTGGCAGCTCCGATCGCACGCTCCGACTCTGGAACGTGGAAACCGGCAAGGAACGAAAGAAGGCGACGGGCCACACCAGCTGGGTGTACGCCCTGGCTCTGTCGCCCGCCGGCAAGACGCTCGCCAGCGCCGGCTACGACAAGACCATCCGCTTGTGGGATCTCGAAACGCTCAAGGAGAAGGCCACGCTCACCGGCCACAAGGGCGCAGTGCGCGCTCTCGCGTTCGCTCCCGATGGCCTGACGCTCGCCAGCGGCGCCGGCGATCAGACGATCAAGTTATGGAATCTGGAAACACGCAAGGAGAAGGCCACGCTCACCGGTCATCAGGGTACGGTGCTGTCGCTGGCGTACGCGCCGGACGGACAAACGCTGGTCAGCGGCTCGGAAGACGGCGTCGTGCGCCAGTGGGAAGCCACGGGGAAGATGGGCCTGGTAGTTGTTCATGGCAGCAAGGTCAGCGAAGTCTCGTTCTCGCCGCAGGGCCGGTACATTGTCCTTGCGGGCGCGGACGCGAGCCTTCATCTCTTTGAGGCCAAAACGGGGCAGACCGTGCAATCGCTGCGCGGCCACAACGATTCGCTGACCTGCCTCGCCTGGTCGCCGGACGGGCGCTATGTGGCGACGGCCAGCTACGACAAGTCGATCAAACTCTGGGTCGTCACGACGGGGCCGCTGCGGTTCCTCAATGGCCACACCGGTCCGGTACAGGCCGCGTCGTTCTCGCCCGACGGCAAGTACGTCCTGTCGTGCAGCGCCTGGCCAGCCGGCGATAAAACGATGCGCCTGTGGGACGCGAACACCGGCAAGGAGATTCGTCAATTCGTCGGCCACAACGGTCCGATCGCCAGCGCGGTCTTTTCGCCCGACGGCAAGCGCGCCCTCTCCGGCAGCCACGACAAGACGGTGCGCCTGTGGGACGTGGCGACCGGGAAGATGCTCCGCGCGCTGGAGGGGCACGAAGACGAAATCCCGCAGGCGGCCTTTTCGCCCGACGGCAAACGGGCCGCGTCGGCCAGCCACGATAAGACCGTCCGCGTTTGGGATCTCGAATCGGGGAAGTGTCTGCACGTCCTCAAGGGACACACCGATTTCGTGCGTTCCGTCGTCTTCACGGCAGACGGCAAGCGCCTCCTGTCGGGGGCGCGCGACGCCACGATTCGCGTCTGGGACGTGGAAAAAGGCGTCGAAATGCGCCGCATTGATCTGCCGAAGGGCTGGATCAACCGCCTCGCTCTCGCACCCGACGGTAGGCGACTGGTCGTGGGGAATGGCGACGCGGTGCGCATTCTGGACCTCGAATCGGGCCAAGAAATTCGCCAGCTCGGCGGCAACGTCGGCGGCGTCATTACCGTGGCGTGGTCGCCGGACGGTAAGTCGGTACTCTCCGGCGGGTATGACAACCTCGCCCGCCTCTGGGACGTGGAGACGGGCCGCGAATTGCACGTCTTTCGCGGGCACCGCAACTGGGTCTGGGCCGTCAACTATTCGCCCGACGGTCGTCGCCTACTGACAGCGGGGGGAGGCGGCAGCAACGGCGACGAGCTCGTGCCCGGCAACGATTTCGCCATCCGCATCTGGCCGCTGCCCGACACGGCGGCGACGGGCCGTGTGACCAAGATCAAGCCGGAGAAATGAAAGCGAAACGGATCGAGTTGAAGTCTACATAAATACGAGAGGGGATTTGTCGTTAAACTTCTCCGCAGGATGCGGAGACATTCAGCCGAGTTCTTGCTGACAGCTAAGAGCTGATAGCTATCAGCTCTCAGCCGGACCGGTTTTTCCCTCTCGATACTAAATGGAGTTTGGGAACGGGGATGTCAGGCAGCATTCGCAGCTGAGCCGCATCGCCCGCGCAGGAGTGACAGCCATGCCGAAAGTTCGGTTCTGGGTCGGCTGGAGTATCGTGCTGGCCTGTGCCGCGCCGGCGCTGGCGGCGCCGCCCGACGCAGGTACGCGGCGGGCCGACGCCGTCGCGCTGGCCGGCACGATTGACCGCCACCTCGGAAAAGGGTGGGCCGCCAACAAGATTGTCGCGGCTCCGCCACTCGACGACGGCGCGTTCCTGCGCCGCAGCTACCTCCACCTCGCCGGCCGCATTCCCTCGGTGTACGAGGCGCGGCGCTTCCTCGACAATACCGCGCCCGATAAGCGGCGGGCGGAAATTGAAAGACTCCTCGCCGGGCAGCGCTACCCCTTGCACATGGCCAACGTCTGGCGAGCAGTGATGCTGCCGGAGGCGAGCGCGGGCAGCGAGTCGCGTTTCTTCGGCCCGCCACTGGAAGCGTGGCTGCGCTCGCGTTTGGCCGCGAACGTCGGCTGGGACAAAATGGTGCGCGAGCTATTGACGGCGACGCCGGGCAACCAGCCGGCGAATCGCATTGCCATCGATCTCTACGGCGTGGACATGGCCAACGGTTCGACTCCGCTCAGCTTTTACCAGGCCAAGCAGTTCAAGCCGGAGAACCTGGCCGAGGTGACGGCGCGCATGTTCCTCGGCGTGCGCCTGGGCTGTGCTCAGTGTCACAACCATCCCACCGCCGATTGGAAGCGGGAACAGTTTTGGGAGTACGCCTCCTTCTTTGCCGACAGTCAGCAGCAGCAAGGACAGCGGAGACAACCGGGCCAGGCCGACGTGCAGACACCGCCTCTCCGCGAGCTGAAGATCCCCGACACGGACAAGGTAGCGAAGGCGCGGTTTCTCGACGGCAAGGTGCCGGCCTGGAAAGAGAACGAAGACCCGCGTGTCGTACTCGCCGACTGGATGACGCGCAAGGACAACCCCTACTTCGCCCGCGCCACTGTGAACCGCGTTTGGGCCTACTTCTTCGGCGCCGGCATCGTCGAGCCGGTCGATGAGATGGTCGGGGCCGACAACCTGCCGAGCCATCCCGAATTGCTCGACGCGCTGGCGAAGGACTTCGTGGTCCACGATTTCGACCTGAAATATCTGATCCTCGCCATCACCACGAGCAAGACGTACCAGCTCGGCAGCGCCAGGACGCACGCCAGTCAGGATGAGCCGCGTCAGTTCGCGCGGGCGCCGCTGCTGGGCATGACGCCGGAGCAGTTGTTCGACAGCGTGGCCGAGGCGACGCGTTACGGAACCGGCGGAGGCAACGGTGGCGGCGCCCGCGAGGAGTTCCTGGCGAAGTTCAACAACCTCAGCGACCGGCCGACGGAGTACCAGACGTCGATCCTCCAGGCGCTGGCGCTGATGAACGGCCGACTGACCGTCGATGCGACCGGCGTCCAGCGCAGCCAGCTCCTCGCCGCGGTTCTCGATTCGCCATTCATGGACACGGCCCAGCGCGTCGAGACGTTGTACCTCGCCACGCTAACGCGCAAGCCGCGCGCGAAAGAAGTAGCACGTGCGACCAAGTTCATCGACGACGCCCTGAAGACCAGTGACAAGCCGTTGTCACAGGAAGAGAAGGAACAGCGCTACAAGAACGCTCTCGCAGAGGTGTTCTGGGCGCTGCTGAATAGCGGAGATTTTTTCTTCAACCATTAACGCGCGCGCGCCGTCCTTGTTTACGTTTCGCGCGGACCGCGCGAAACGTAAACACCGACGAGGCGCCCGTGACAAGTGTAACCGAGAATTCGGGGGAACCTCATGAACCAGCGCAATCCGCTCTCCCGCCGCGACCTGCTGAAACTCGCCGCCGCGGGCTATTCGGCGTATGCAGCCTCCGGCTGGCTGGAGCGCCTCGCCGCCGCGACCGCCGACGATCCGCGCCGCAAGCGCTCGTGCATTCTGCTGTGGATGAACGGCGGGCCGAGCACCATCGACTTGTGGGATCTCAAGCCGGGGCAGGCCATCGGCGGACCGTACAAGGAAATCGCCACCTCCGTCCCCGGCGTCAAGATCGGCGAACACCTGCCCAAGCTCGCCCAGCGCATGCAACATCTGGCCATTCTCCGCTCGATGAGCACGAAAGAAGCGGACCACGGCCGGGCCACCTTCCAGATGCGCACCGGCTACTTGCCCGGCGGGCCAATTCACTATCCGACGCTCGGCGCCCTCGTGTCGAAGGAACTGGAGCGACCGGCGGCGGAAATGCCGGGGTTTGTCAGCATCGCCACGAACCGCTCGCTTAGCCCCGAAGCGTTCAGCAGCGGCTTCCTCGGGCCGCAGTATGCACCGCTGCTCGTCGGCGAGAATGCCAACTTCAACCCGCAGCAGCCCCAACAGGGTATCGATCAATTGCTGCGCGTGCAGAACCTCGAACGGCCCGGCGACGTGGCCGCGCCGCGCGACGCCGCCCGTGTCCGCCTGCTGGAGGAAATGGAAGAGGACTTCGTCAAGGACAGCCCCGGCGTGGCGGCGCGCGGACACCTGGCCGCGTATCAGCGGGCCGTGAAGCTGATGAAGTCGTCGTCGGTCAAGGCGTTTAATCTCGAAGAGGAACCGCCGGCGCTGCGCGACGCCTACGGCCGTAACCTCTTCGGCCAGTCGTGTCTGCTCGCCCGGCGGCTCGTCGAACGCGGCGTGCCGTTCATCGAAGTCAACCTCGATGGCTGGGACACGCATCAGCAGAACTTCGACGGCGTCAAGCGCCTCAGCGGCATTCTCGATTCGGGATGGGCGACGCTGCTCGACGACCTGAAGACGCGCGGCCTGCTCGACACGACGCTCATCGTCTGGATGGGCGAGTTCGGGCGCACGCCGAAGATCAATCAACAGCAGGGCCGCGACCACTGGGCGACCTCGTGGGCGACGGTGCTGGCCGGCGGCGGCATCAAGGGCGGCTCCGTGGTCGGCAAGACGAGCGACGACGGCTCGGCGGTCACCGAGCGGCCGGTCGCCGTCCCCGACCTGCTGGCGACAGTCGGCCTGGCGCTCGGCATCGACATCCGCTCGCAGAATCGCTCTAACGTCGATCGCCCCATCCGCTTCGTCGACCCCAAGGCGGTTCCCGTGAAGGAGATCCTCGCATGAAACGCCTTCTGTGCCTGGTTGTCTTGGGCAGCGCCGCGGTAGGTGCCGCGAGCCGAGCGGCACCCGAAGCCGGTCCGGCTCGGCGCGCCGGACCTACCCAGGGCGAGCATCAGGACATTGTCTATTTCGCCGACGCGCGGCCGATCCTGATTCGGTTGCATGTCAGCGTCGATGGCCGGCCGCTGTCAGCGCTGTGGGACGATTACGTCACGAAGGTGTTCAAATATCTCGACGCCAACGGCGACGGCGTTCTCGACAAGAACGAAATCCAGCGCGTGCCGTCTCCGGACGTGCTGTTCGGCGGCTCCTACGGCGGCGCGCTGCCGGCGATGAGCG
>JBBQPD010000220.1:0-8195 GCA_038331535.1 Gemmatales bacterium
CTGAACTTGCTGTGGGCCAGATCCTCTTCCGGGCTGTAGTACATCGTCAGCGACGCCTAGGCGTCCTTGTGGAACAGCCGGGCGTGCTCGTCGTTATAGTTGGACGTGAGGATGCGCTGGTAGCACTCTTCGGCCTTATCGTACTTCTCGTGGTCCTCGTACAGGACGCCGAGGTTCATGAGCGTGCCGACGTGGACCGGCGGGTGCTTGAGGCAGCGCTCGTAGAACTGGATGGCGTCCTCGTCGTTGCCGGCCAGGTCGTTGGCGTGGGCGAGCTGGAATAGGGCGCCGGTGTGGCCGGGGTCCAACTCGACGGCACGTTCCAGATGCTTCACGGCGTTCAGGCGCTCGCCCTCGGCGAGGTGAATGCTGGCGAGCTGGAAGTGGTACTCGGCGCTGTGGGTGCCGAGGTCGACGAGCTTGGCGAGGACGGCGCGGGCCTGCTTGAGGTCGCCCTGCTGGCGGTAGATGCCGGTCCGCTGGAGCTGCACCTGGCTGGCGGTATAGCCGAGCTTTTCCGCCTTGTCGAACGCCTTGAGCGCTTCGTCGAACTCGGCGCGCGAGGCGTGCGCGCGGCCGAGGTAGAAGCTGGCGAGGGTGCCGTCGGTCTGCTTGAGGTGTTCGACGGCGCGGCCGGTGTAGCCGAGAAAGAAGTAGGCGATGCCGAGCTTGAGGTGCCACTTCTTCACCTGGGCGGGCGGTGCCGACTCCAGCTTCTTCTTGAGCAGGTCGGTCACGTCGCGCAGCGAACGGTACTGAGTGCCCGCCTGGGCCAGCCCGTTGCGGATCTGCTGCACCGTACCGGCGTCGCAGTCCTCGCGCTCGACCAGCAGCGCTTTCAAGTCGATCATCATCGGCTCAACCATGCGGCGTTCTCCGGCAAGATGGCGTCAATTCACAGCGAAAAGGTAGTATAGCGGCGGGAGGCGTCCACGCAAGTTGTCTTGTTTAGGCGCGAGCGCTGGGTCAGCGCTCGCGGAACGCTCGCGGCTAAACAACCGTCGGCCGCGTCACGTCGGCCAGCGGCCCCAGCGCCAGCGTCGTCACGCGGTCCAGCGGATACTGGTCCAGCACCTTGCGCACGTCCGCCATCGTTACGGCCTCGAAAGCCCGCAAGTCGTCGTCTACCGAGCGGTACTGGTGCTGATACGTCCAGTTCATGCCGAGCGCCATCATGCGCCCCTTCGGTCGCTCACTGCCGCGCACCAGGCGCGACAGCACCTTGCTCCGCGCCTGCTCCAGTTCGTCGGCGGTGATGCCGTCGCGGCGCACCTCGGTCAGGACGCGCAGCAGGATCGCCAGGTTCTCCTCGGTCTCTTCCGGCTCGCAACTCATGGAGGCAAAGAAGGCGCCGGCCCCTTCGTTCTCGTGGAAGCTAGCGTCGGCGGACTCGGCCAGGCCGGGATCGACCAACTCCCAGTAGAGACGGCTGCCGGAGTCGTCGCCGACGGCCATCGCCAGCATGTCGGCGGCGTAGCGCAGCGGCGACTCGGCCGACGGCCCCGCCGCGATCAGCACGACGTGCTCCTGCATCACCTTCTCTTTCTTGACAACGCGGAAGCCGCACGTGCCCGGCGTTTCGCGGACGTCCTCGCGCGCCGACGGTCCGACCTCCCACTGGCCGCAGTGGCGCGTGACCACCTCGACGAAGTGCGGCCAGTCGAAATGGCCCGCCGCGGCGACGGTGAGGTTCGGCGCGACGTAGCGGCGGGCGAAGTACGTGGCCATCTGGTCGCGCGTCAGGGCGGTGACGCTCTCGACCGAGCCGAGGACGCTGTTGCCGAGCCGGTGATCGCCGAAGTGCAGTTTGCGGGCGTGGTCGTAAGCCGAGAAGGTCGGCTGGTCCTCGTACATGCCGATCTCTTCGAGGATGACCTTCTTCTCCATGTCGAAGTCTTCGCCGCGGAGGCTCGGGCGCAGGATGTCGGCGAGGATATCGACGGACTCCGGCAGGTATTCCGGCAGGACGCAGGCGTGATAGACGGTATTCTCCTCGCTGGTGAAGGCGTTGTTGTCGGCGCCGATGCGCGAGAAATCGCGGTTGACGTCGAGGGCGGAGCGGCGCGGCGTGCCCTTGAAAACCATGTGTTCGAGGAAGTGCGAGACGCCGGATTCCGGCGCCGTTTCGTCGCGCGCGCCGGTGCGGACGAAGAAGCCGAGCGCCACCGACCGGGCCGCCGGACTGGTCTCGCCGAGGATGGTCAGGCCGTTGGGCAGCGTGGCGTGGTGGAATTGCATGTCGCGGGGTTCCTTATCCATTGACGCCGCTTGCGGCTTCGCTGCGTAGGTAGCGAAGCCGCAAGCGGCAATTACTTCACTTCCAGCGCCTGCGGTCCCAGCGTGACGATGGTGAAGTCTTTCGCCGGGTAGCGCTTGGCGCATTCGACGATCGATTGTGGCGTCAGCGCTTCGACCGCGCTCTGAATCTCGTCGAGGCTGCGGACGCGGCCGAGATAGTACCAGTCCGATGCCAGCGAGCCGGCTCGGGACGAGGTCGATTCCTGCTGCATGATGAGCGACGTCTTCAGGCTCACCTTGACGCGCTGCACCTCGTCGGCCTCGACGCCATCGGCCAACCGGCGTAGCTCCTGGAGCAGCAGGTCGAGCGTCCGCTGGGCGCGCTCGTTGCGCGAACCGGCGTAGGCGACGATGGCGGCGCGATCCTTGAAGGTCTGATACGTCGCCCAGACGGAGTAGCACAGCCCTTCCTTCTCGCGAATCTCCGTGAACAGCCGCGAGCTCATGTCGCCGGACAGGACATTGACGGCCCCCAGCGCGGCGTAATAGTCGGCATGGCCGAACGGCACGCTGTCGTAGGCGACGCCGATCTGCGTCTGCTCGACGCCGTCCTTCGAGATATGGTCGCGCTTCGTCTTCCCTGGCTTGTAGTCGAGCGGGATGGCCTTGCCTGCGGGCCAGTCGCCGAACAGCCGGCCGACCTGCTCCTTCAGCGGCTCCCATTCGATGTTGCCGGCGACCGACAGAATGGTGCCGTCGGCGCGGAACAGCTTCTTGTGCAACTTGCGCACGTCGGCGGGTTTGATGCGGTTGATGCCGTCCTCGGTGCCGCGATGGTCGTTGCCGAGCGGAGCCGGGTAGTGGCGTTTGCGCAGCTCGACGAGCAGCTTCGAGCGCGGCTCGTCTTCCAGACCGTGCAGGTCTTGCAGGGCGAGGGCGCGCACGGCGTCCATCTCGTCGTCAGCCAGCAGCGGCCGGCGCAGGATATCGGCGTAAATCTCAAGCGCGGGGGCCAGGTTACTGGCGATGGTCGCGCCCCAGAAGCGCATGTGCATGCTGCCGACGCTCTCGCTGCGGTCGAGGCCGAGGTTGTCGAGCGCGATCGTCAACTCCCGGCTATCGCGTTTGCCGGCGCCGCGCGTGATGAGGTCGGCCAGCACCGCCCCGATGCCGGCGACCTCCGGCGGATCATAGACGCAACCAGCCGGCACGAGAAAGTTAAACGCCGCCGAGCGGACGTGGTCCATGCGCTCGGCGAGCAGGGTCAGGCCGTTGTCGAAGCGATGCTGGTAGACTTGTTGCGGCACGACCACCTCCCCGAAAGGATGAAGGATAAAGGATGAAGGATGAATCGACCATCCTTCATCCTTTATCCTTCATCCTTCATCCTTTTCAAAGGCGATGGCCTTGTAGACCGTTTTGCGGCAGCGAAAGCCGAGGCGGCGATAGAGCCGGATCGCGCCCTCGTTGCGGGCCGTGACTTCGAGCAGCCCGCGTTCGAGTCCCGCCTGACGGAAGCCGTGCAATGCCCGAAGCAACAGCGCGGTGCCCAGCCCGCGGCCACGCGCTCCCGGTACGACGCCGACATTCTGAATCGCCCCGACGCCGCGATCGCGCAAGCCCTGAACGCTGCCGACATACCCGTCCGGCCCACCCAGCAGCCAGGTCGCGGCCGGTACGAAGCCGGGTTTGCGGCACATCTCGCTCATCAGGCAAGCACAGCCGAGGCGGTCGCCGAAACTGGGAAAGACGGTGGCGTCGATCTCCTGCCGGAAGCTGAGATAGAGCGTGTCGGCATGGGCGTCGAGGAGTGCCGCCTCCCAGGGCAACCAGGCATGATCGGACGGCAGCGCTGCCGGCGCGGGCAGTTCGCGCAGGTCTATCTCCATTTTGAAGCGCTTGACATAGGAGACGCGAGCGACCATGACCGTCATGCGTGCGCGATTCCGATCCGCCGTGGGCGACAGAGTGGAATAGATGAATTGTACCAGTCCGGCGCGCGGGGGCAAAGGGGGAGCCAGGACGCGCTGCCTTCCCGCTCTGGCGTTGAGGCCCGGTTGCCGGCCTGTGCCGCGAGTGGTAGTCGGCTCGTGAACAGCCGCAAGTCGATTGTGCGGATCGTCCAGCACCTCGTTCCCAAACTCCGGTTTGGGAACGCACTCCGCGAAACGTCGTTTCGAGCCACCCGCACGCCCGGAGCATCTCCGCCACCATTCGCGCATGTCCGCCACGCTTGGCGGACATGCTTTTCAACGTAATTCCATGTCGCACATGAACCTGCGCTGGACGCCGCGCATGTCCGCCACCGCCACGCACCGTCTGACTCTCGGGCGGAACGGCTCAGGGACTCGATTTTTCCCGGAATTTGACTCCCCCGAACGTACCCGAGTACGGTAGTCTCTCCCAAGTGGCACAACAGCGGTGGACGGCTCCGGAGTGGCTGCGCAGCGCAAACGGGAGGTCAAACGGACTCACCACAGAGGCACCGAGAAAAATCAGGCAGCGGCTTCGCCGTTGTTGACGGGGCGCGGCGGAGGTGTTTTAATACAAACCCGGTAGACGAGCGGAAGCCGTGATACCCTGACCGGCGCGAGCCCTACCTACTCGGCGCGGGCGTAATACCCTGACCGGCGCGAGCCCTACCTGCTCGGCGCCGGTCAGGATAATCACCAGTTCGGCTGGCAGGAGGTGCGTGGATGGACCAAGTAAATCGTGCCCGCGAATTCATTCAGATGGCTGACGCCGATGGCCTTGCCGTTGCGCAGTCCGATATCCCGTATTCGATTTGCTTCCACGCACAGCAGTCCATCGAGAAAAGCCTCAAAGCGTTCCTCGTGTTCCACGGGCAAGCGATTCCAAAAACACACGATATCGGTGAGTTGATTCGACGGTGTGCCGTGATCGATTCAACGTTCGGTGAGATGGAAAAGCATGCAGAACTGCTGAACCTCTTCGGCGTCGAGATACGGTATCAACCGTCGAAGACAGAAGCAGAGTCAAAGTGCAGTTCAGTATTTTCCGCCTTTCTGGAGATTCGTAAAGTCGTCCGGGAAAAACTGCCACCTGAAGTCACTGAGGACAAAGGTCCAATTGCCTAAGCCGGGGAAGAGAAAAGGGGACATCGTAGATTATCGCCCAGCTAAGAGAAAAGGGGACATCGTAGATTATCGCCCAAACAATCTACGATGTCCCCTTTTCTCTTTTTTTCTCTTTTCCCCTTTTATCTTTTCGATCAGTATCTGGCGGCAAAGACCAGTGCGCAAGTGAAGACGTTACTGGACAAGGCCCACAAGATGAAGAAAGACGCGGAAGAGAAAAGGGGACATCGTAGATTATCGCCCAAACAATCTACGATGTCCCCTTTTGTGTGGGCCAAAAGGTTGCCCTGCAACATTCGTTGAGGGCTCTGTTCCTGTAGCAAAGGGGATCGCAATGGCAGAAAAACCGGTTTTACACTTGGAAGAGTTGAATCTGGAGTACGAGGGGAAACAGCCCGCGAAGCACGGCTACCGCGCCCGAGTCCCCGAGGGCTGGCTGATTTTCATCTGCACCCCAGGGAGGGGGGCCTGGGCGGCGTCACGTTCTACCCCGACCCGAATCATGGGTGGGACGGGGGAACCCAGGAGGCGGGAGCTGACCCATCGCGGGAGAAGTAAAGACTGGCAACCGGAGGTCAGGAAGAGAAAAGGAAGAGAAAAGGGGACATCGTAGATTATCGCCCAGATAAGAGAAAAGAAGAGAAAAGGGGACATCGTAGATTATCGCCCAAACAATCTACGATGTCCCCTTTTCGCTTTCCGTGATACCCTGACCGGCGCCAGCCCTACCTGCTCGGCGCGGGCGTAATACCCTGACCGGCGCGAGCCCTACCTGCTCGGCGCCGGTATGGATAATCACCAGTTCGGCGGCGGAGGGCGCACCGGTGGACCAGCGGCTGTCGGCCGACGCCATCTTCGCCCGGCTCGGTGTGCCGGCCCACGACGCCGACTTCGAGTTGGTCGCGTGCGACCGCTGCGGCCGCCAGGCACTGGCCGACAACGAGTGCCTGCGGGTGTACCCCGACCCGGCCGACCTGCGGGTGTTCGCGTTCAACATCGAGGGCCAGCCGTGGCCCCCGTGCCGCGGCTGCGGGCGGGCGGACTGGGACATGGTGGCGGCCGCCGAGGTGTCGCCCGAGTGGGTGTGGGCGTGCAGGCCGCGTATAGCCCCAGACGCCGAACCCATATATGGACCCTAAAGTCAAGGCGCGCACCCCGGAATTCCCGACTTGACGAACTGCGGTTTTGAACGTGTGTATCCTCGAGAGACGAGCGTTGTTCCCTTGTGGCGGCGCCGCGAGGTTCTGTCCTTGCGGTTACCGGCGGACCTGCCGACGGCACCAAACACCTAGGGGGGATCGGCCCGTACACCTTTTGCCTCGGTGTACCGACTGCCGGCCCTGGCGAGCCGACGTCCCAGAAACTCCTCCGTACCCCCCGACGGCCAGGCAAAGCGGCGGGCTGGACCCGGGCGAACGGTGCACCGGCGTGATCTCGATGCGGCCGCGGTCTTCCCAGTTCGATAACGGCTCGGCGGGAGGGACGCCTTCAGGTAACGCCTGCTCATTCTCGGTCTGGTCTCTCCCTACCCCGGTTGCCGTGCCGCCGGCCAATCAATGCGACGAGGTCGGGAACTGTGACGCATGGAAGCACGCGGGCTTGGCGGCCCAGTAGTTGCGTACTTTTCAGCTTCCGCGGTGGCGTTCGTCCCTGGCTTGCCTCCGTTCGGCGTTGCAGCTCGACGGCATGGTCCGGAGTCTGCTCACGTAGTGGGCGGGCTGCGTACGGCGGAGCGCCGCGTGGGCAGCCACGGGATTTCCACCTGGAGCCGGCGGCACAGATCCACCGCGGTCTCGTACAAAGGCAGCTTGGTCGCGGCCGTCCAAAGATCCAAGGCGTTGCCGCCAGCGCCACAGCGGAAGCACTGCCAACAATGGCGTTCCAAGTGCGCCGCGAACGAGCGGCTCTTGGGCGTGGTGGAACCGTGTATTGGACAGGGCCCACGCACTTGGTTTCGGTAGTGTGTGCTTGGTACGAAACCAAGCAATTCCAACACTTGGCCCAGATAGACAAAGGGAATCTTGTGTTCGGCGCAGAGGTCGGCGACCCCGTGCCAGGCGAAGAGGCATTCGACGCAGATAACAACGTCTGTGCGGAATGGGGCGAGGGTGTCGAGGAGGAGCTTTTTGTCGGCCGGGATCTTGGTTTGACAGACGACGATGCCGGCCTGGTCGAGGACACAGATGGCGAGCAGCCTGGCATGCAGGTCGATGCCGCAGTAGAATCGGTGCTGACGGTTGTAGAATCTCATGGTGCCGAACTCCCGAGGTCGAGGTGGGGGCCTGAGCCCGCAAGGTGGTTGGCAGGTGCATCCTTCCTGAAAATTCCACGCTGAGACAAGGGTAACACCTTGATCTCTTACACTCATTGGGACAGGCTCCCACCTGGCCCTCCGGGGTGTCCATGAGAAGTATCAAGCCGTTGCACCTGACCGACGGGGCATGTAGGCTTTCCGTGAGTCCTAGCTCACTCAGCCCCGCCGGCAGGTGAGCTGGGTCGTTTGACGGCAAAGGAGCAGGGGGGCTATGCCGGAATGGATGCAGCGCTGCTAAACCAGTATGGACCGTGGATTCTGCTGGTCGCGAGCATTGTTGGCCTGCTTCAGGTCACGGTGTTTTACCGAGCTGTTCAACGCTGGGGGCAGCGGCTGATGGAGTCTGAGTTCCTGCGGAGAAACGCCAAGCAGAGTACAGTGTCCCGATTGACGCTGCTCCTCGCAGAACGCTCCTTGCAGAGCCCGGCGATGAGGTGGTTCAGCGCCGTGTGGTCAGTTGCTCTGCTTACCGGAGCTGTGGCATGGTTCGCCTTGCGTCCCTGAGTGTAGTTTCCAGTGGCAGCACGAGAGAGCAAGCGCCGTCG
>JBBQPD010000221.1:0-8181 GCA_038331535.1 Gemmatales bacterium
GGGGCCTCTCTAATTTTTGGGCGCGGTTGGGGGTTTGGGGGTCTCGCCCCCAAACCCCCACCGGGGCGCCACGACAGACAAATCGGCTCGCTTGCTGTTGAGTTACCAAACGAACTCGCTACAATCAGCATTTTGAGCGAAGTCCGCCATTCACCCATACTATACCTTTTCACGATGTGTCAAGGTTCGGGGCGGGCTGGCGATGGATCATTCGCCCTAAAATGAGGAACGGCAATGGCCTTCAATCCCTTCCATGGATTTCGGAAACACCAGAAGACGTTCTTCGCCGTCATGGTCATCGTCTGCATGTTCGTCTTCATTCTCCAGTTCGGCGCCGGCGACGTGGTCACGCGCCTGCTCAACTGGTTCGGCGGCGGCCGCGGCAAGGGACCGGTCGTCGCCACGTTGAACGGCACCAAGGTTTACGAGTCCGACCTGGGCAAGCTGGCGCGCGATCGACAGATGGCCACCGCCCTCGTCCTCTACGCCTCTCAAGAGATGGGCCAGGCCCCGTTCAATGGCCGCAATTTATCGTTAGCCCAGCGCATGACAATGTTACGGGAACCGCCGTTCGGCGGTTTCAGCAGCAACGAAAGCCTCCTCGATTTTCTCGTCTGGCGCCAGGTCGCGGACCGTCTGGGCATTTCGCTGACCGAGGCCGACGTCATCAAAGCCATTGAGCGCGTGGCGGGTAAGCCGCAATTCGGCGGCAAACCGTTCGCCGAATCGTTGCTCGTTCATGGGCTACTGGACCCAAAGAACAACATCAAGGTGGCGCGCGGCATGACGGCCGCCGACCTTCTCAAGGCCGTCACGGACGAGTTTCGTGTGGTGCTGGCCCAGCAATCGATTCTCGGTCAAGGCCCCGGCATCTTCGGCGGCGCGGGTGTCTTCGGCAAATTGAGCGAATGGTCGCAGCCGGCCGTAACCCCAGGTGAGTTCCTCGTTTTCGCCAAAGAACAACTCGCCACCCAGAACGACTGGCTGCTGCCGGTACCTGTTAAGGACTACATTGACAAGGCGCGCGAGCTGAAATCGTCGCCGTCCGACGCAGTCCTGAAGCAACTGTACGACGATTATAAGGGCGTGGTGCCGAGTCCCGAACGCGACCGGCCGGCGTTCAAGGAACCGGAGCGCGTCAAGGTCCAGTGGGTGATCGCCGGTCCGGACGCGGCCTACTTCAAGGACGAGGCCCGGAAGCGCGTCGCCCTGCCGTCCGCTTACTCAAAACTCGGCTCGCGCCCCGCCGTCGCCCTGTCCATCGGCGCGCAGGTGGGCCTCAGCGGCGGGCTGTCGGCGCCGTGGCCGATCCTCGCGACGGGGCCGGCCGCCTTCGACCGGACGCTGGCGAAGTACGTCGATTACACCGAGAAGCAGCGCCTCCCCGTGTTGATGACCCACGATAACAAGCTGGCGCTGCACGACCGCAGTCTTGCCCATCCCGACGCCCTTCACTTCATCGCCAACGCCCTCGCGGTCGGCGCCAGTCCCGCGCCCGGCGCAGGCGCCATGCCGCGGCTGTTGACGAGCTGGGCCGCCGCGGCCGTGTCTACGGAAGTCCACGACTGGCAGCGCCAGTTAAGCCTGCAACTCTCCACGCTGGGTTATGGCGCCCCGTTCACGCTCCTCGCCCATCGCCCGAATTTCAACGATTACTGGGAGATTCGCGATCGAATGCAGGAGGAGCTGGAAAAGTCCGAGGCGGTCATCGTCCTCAACCAGGAGATGGACGCCTTTTCCAAGGAGCTGGCGAAGCTCAAGGCGAAGCCGGAGGAGGCCCGCACGTTCATCACCGCGGCGATCGACAAGTACAAATTCCGCTCCGGTGAGATGAACGCGGCCCTCGACAAATTCGACCTGGAAAAAGACGACAAGGGGCCGAAAGCACTCCTCGACGCCTACAAGGAGAGGAAGTTCGGCACCAATTTGCCTTCCAAGCTCGTGGAATTCCTTCTTCCCGAACCGCAACAACCCGGCCAACCCGCCCCGCGGCAGGAAGGCTTGACCGCGCT
Organism: Gemmatales bacterium; assembly: GCA_038331535.1. Taxonomy (GTDB): domain Bacteria; phylum Planctomycetota; class Planctomycetia; order Gemmatales; family Gemmataceae; genus JBBQPD01. The sequence continues at coordinate 2,013 of JBBQPD010000221.1, forward strand.
CTATGAACCCAAGGGTTTCCAGGTCAAGGACGATATGTTCCTCGTCTGGCGCACGCAGTACGAGTTGGCCCGCGAGCCGAAGTTTGCCGACGCACGCACCAAAGTGCTGGACGCCTGGTATTTCGAGCAGGCGCGCAACCTCGCGCGTCAGCAGGCCGAGGCGTGGAGCGCCGAGGCGAAGACGCTGCAATCGAAAATGTCGGCCGCGGAAGTCATCAAGCAATTGCGCGAGAAGGGCAAGGACCAGGGGTTCACGCTCTACGGCGTCGCCAAACTGACAAGCAAGACCGCGATCGAGGGGCACGGAGGTAGAACGTACAGTCCCTACACGGTCCCGGCCAGCACGATCGCCTACCCGCGGCCGAACCTGGTGGATCAGCTCGTGAAGAGGCTCAAGGAGCAGGGCGATTCGATCGTCGTCAGCGACCAGCCGGAGCGCATCTACTATGTCGTCGTCCGCGAAGACCAGAACAAACCGCCGGACCTGGCCGACTTCGAGGACTTGTTGAAAAAGACTCCCAGCGACGATGGTCTTTACGTCAACCACCTGCTGCCGGCGAAGCGGGTCGAGTACCAGAAGATGGTGCTGAAGCAACTGCGGGCCGATGCCGGCGCGCCGTTGAAGGAAGACGGCGAGTACGACTTGCCCGACGGTATCCGGCCGCGCGGCGGGGCGGACTCGAATAACGAGGGGGATTGACGAATTGCCGCTTGCGGCTTCGCGGTGCCTGACCGCTAAGCCGCAAGCGGCAATCACGGAATTTTCGGCGCATCCACAAAGCGCACCTTCACGTCCGGCCCCTGGATGTGGTGCAGCAGGTGGCGCGGCAGTGAGCAGTGGACGGTGACGCGGTCCTCTTCAAAGTCGTGCCGGTATATCTCCGCGTGCGCTGCCAGGTACGACAACACTTTCCCATTGCCGGCGGCGGTCTCCACGATCGCATCCGAGAAATCCGACGCAATCTCCTCGCCGACCGCCTTGCGTAGCTCGTCAAGTCCCTGCCCCGTCGCGGCGCTGATCGCTACGGCGCGTGGATGGTGCTGCTGCAACACCTGCAAGAGCGACAGGTCCGGCACGCGATCCACCTTGTTCAGCACCAGTAACGTCGGCCGTTTGTCGCAGTCCAGTTCCTTCAGCACGCCGTTGACCGCGCGAATCTGGTCCTCGGCGTGCGGGTTGCTGGCATCGACGACGTGGAGCAGCAGCCGAGCCTGGCGCGCCTCCTCCAGCGTCGCCTTGAACGAGGCGATGAGATGGTGCGGCAAATCGCGGATGAAACCGACCGTGTCGCTGAGCAAGACGCGGCCCCAATCCTTGATGTGCCACTGCCGCGTGCGCGTGTCGAGCGTCGAGAACAACTTGTTCTCGGCCAGAACGCGGGCGCCGGTCAGGACGTTCATGAGCGTGCTCTTGCCGGCGTTGGTGTAGCCGACGAGCGAGACGGTGTGTTCCTCGTAACGCGTGGCCACCTCACGCTGCTTGCGCGCCTGCACTTCGACGAGCCGCGATTTGAGGTCGCGAATACGGCTATCGACCAGCCGGCGATCCTCTTCGAGCTGCGTTTCGCCGGGGCCGCGCGCCCCGATGCCGCCGCTGATGCGGCCCAGGTGGCTCCACATCTGCCGCAGGCGCGGCAGCGCGTATTCCAGCTGTGCCAGTTCGACTTGCAAGCGCGCCTCGACGGAACGGGCGCGCGTCGCGAAAATGTCGAGGATCAGCTCGGAGCGGTCGAGCACCTTGACGTTGGTGGCCTTTTCGAGGTTGCGGATTTGCGGCGGCGACAGGTCGTTATCGAACAGAACCACGTCGGCCTCGGTGGCGTGGACCTGCTCGCTCAGCTCGGCGACCTTGCCTTTGCCGATATAGGTAGCGGGGTTGATGTTCTGCCGTTTCTGGCACAGCCCCCCGACGATTTTGGCACCAGCGGTGGTCGCCAGGCCGCGCAGTTCGTCGAGCGGGTCGTCGCCCACCCAGGGCCGATCCGGCAGCGCCACGCTGACGAGGAGAGCTTTTTCGAGACGAACCGACACCTGTTCGCGATTGGTTTCGTATGACACTTTAGGGTTGTCGCCTCCTGATGTTGGGGACACGATGAGAACGCTCCCGCGCGTTGGCGAAAGAGCAGATTCATTTTACCCTGTTTGTCAACAATACGCCAAGCGGAGAAGTCGTGGGGGATTGCCGCTTGCGGCTTAGCGGTCCTGCCCCGCTAAGCCGCAAGCGGCAATTGCAAACTGGCCGACACCCCGAACGCCGCGTATCCTCTCCAGAACACCTGTCGCGCAACCGGGAGGGTATCGTGAACGAGGAACCAGCCGCGCCTCGGCCGAAAGCGTCGGCGTGGACTCGCCGTCACCTGCTCGGCCTGGAAGAGCTGAGCCGGGCCGAGATCGAAACCATTCTCGACGCCGCCGAGGCGTTCGTGCCCGTCAGCGAACGGCACAGCGACAAGCGCGAAGACCTCAAGGGCAGGGTCGTCGTCAATCTCTTCTTCGAGCCGTCCACGCGCACGCGCATCAGCTTCGGCCTGGCGGCCAAGCGCCTCAGTGCCGATTCCGTGGACTTCACCACTTCCGGCTCCAGCGTCAGCAAGGGCGAATCGTTCATCGACACGGCCAAGAACCTCGAAGCGATGGGCATCGACGCCTTCGTGGTGCGCCACTCCGTCCCCGGCGCGCCGCACCTGCTCGCCCATCACCTGAAGACGAGCGTCATCAACGCCGGCGACGGGGCGCACGAACACCCGACGCAAGGGTTGCTCGATATCTTCACCATCCGCCGCGTCAAACGCCGCGTTTCCGGGCTGACGGTCGCGCTGGTCGGCGATATCGCCCACAGCCGCGTCGCCCGCAGCAACATTCATGGACTGTTGAAGCTGGGGGCCAAGGTGATCGTCTGCGGCCCGCCGACGCTGGTGCCGCGGTCCATCGACCGCCTCGGCGTCGAGGTGGCGCACCGGCTCGACGAGATTCTGCCGCGCTGCGATGTGGTGAACGTGTTGCGCATCCAGTTCGAGCGGCAACGGAGTGGCTTGTTCCCGTCGATTCAGGAGTATTTTCGCCTGTTCGGCATGACGAGCGAGCGCTTGAAAAAGGCGAAGCCGGACTTGCTGCTGCTGGCGCCGGGACCGATCAACCGCGGCGTCGAGCTGACGCCGGAGGTTGCCGACGGACCGCACTCGGCGATCCTGCAACAGGTGACGAACGGGTTGGCGGTGCGAATGGCGGTATTGTCGCTGCTGTGCGGGCGGCGCTGATTGCCGCTTGCGGCTTAGCGGTGGTTGCTGCTAAGCCGCAAGCGGCAAAATCACTTCTTCATCTTCGCCTTGAACTCGGCGATGTACTTCTCCGGGTTCTCCTTGAACGCCTCGGCGCAGCCGGAGCAGCAGACGTAGAACGTCTCGCCCTTGTGGCTGACGGTCGAGGTGCCGAGGCCGCCGCTGACGACGCACACGGCCTTCTTCTCCTTCGCCGCCGCGAAGCTCTCGCCGTCGCGCGTCGCCGCGACCTCAAACACCTTCTTGACGAGCGTCGAGCCGTCCGCCTTCGTGTTGTAGCGGTAGATCATGCGCACGCCTTCGCCGACAGTGCTCATCGTCAGGATTTGCGTCTCCTTCGTGTCGGCATCGACGCGCTCGAACGTCATCACTTCATTCTTGACGCCGCCCTCGAAGACGAGCTTCTTGTCGGCCTTGTCGGTGACGGTCAGCTCGAACTTTTCCTTGGCGGGCAGGTAGCGCAGGTCGGCGCCTTTGAAGTACTTGCCGTTCTTGAAGTCGAGATACAACCAGGCGTCGTCGCCCTTGAACTTCCAGCCGACGTTGACGGTTTCCTTCCAGAGTTCATTCGAGGCTACTTTCGGCTTCACGGGAGCGCCGTTGCCGTTCCACAGGCCGATGAACTCCTGAATCTCTTGCAGCTTTTCCTTGGACTTCTTCTGTTCCGCGGTCGGGGCGGCGCTGGACGACAGGCAGAGCGTCGCCAGCAGACCGAGCATCAGGGCTAAACCGAGCAGTCGCTTCATGGTGCCTCGCGATAAAATGGTCTTCGTGTGCGGTGGGCGGCATCGTCAGTATAGAGATGCGCCGCCCACAGAAATAGTTCCCCCGCCCTGATTCTCAAGGCGCCTCACCGGCTTGCCGTTTCGCGCGGTTTCCAGCTCACCCGCCGCCTTGGCGCAGCGACACGACATAATGTCCGATCAAGGCATGTCGCTCGTAAGACAACAAATAGACGTGCAGCCGCGTCGCATCCTTGTCGTCGAGATGCAAGATCGGGCCGTCGATGGCAGCGTCGTGATGGTTGATCCATCGACTTTCCGCATCGAGCCAGACGCTGAAAAATGGGCTTTCGTGAGGCGGGTTCGCTGTCAACTCTTCGTACTTCTGGTTGAACGGCGGCACTCCGATGCCCATCGGCATGTACGTGCCCTCCGGGTAGCGCTCGACGGGCAGGCGCTTCAGATCGTCGAGATCGAAACCACTGACGAAGAAGCGGCTCACGTCGCCGCCCTTTCCCTGGAAGCGCAGTTCTAACTCGTACAGTTCCTTCGTTCGTGCCGGCGAGACTATCTTGCGCAGCGTCGCGCCGTCAAACTTCTTGAGGCGCTGGTATTCGTTCTTCCACGGGTGCTGATTGCTGTAGCGTCCCGGTGGGATAAAGGTCGCGAAGCGGATTTTGTGGTCGGTGTAGTCCTGCCACGTCCGCACGTTCTCCGCCATCGTCGTGCGCCGCTTGCGAACCTGTTCGCCGCGGATGAGGATCGACTCCTGCTCGTCGAATTTCGCCTCGGCCTGCCATTCGTCCGCCACCTTCCGCAGACCGTCCAGTTGGATCGGCGTCCCTTTCGGATCGAACCAGTGTTCGAGGTAGTACCAGTGCTTCGTATACGGCAGGCCGGTGCCGCGCTCGAAGAGACGTTTGTACTGGCCAAGTGGGAACGTGAACCAGCCCTGGTAATAGAGCTTTTTCGCACCGTCCTCCTGCGTGAACAGCAACACTTCCCACAGGCCGGCATTGAGGCAATTCTTCGCCAGCTCGGCCGAATACAGAGCCTTTTCCTCGAAGCCATCGCCGCCGGACACTTCCACGAGCGGACCGGGCTTGCCGAAGTTCACCTGCTGCCGATTCCACTGGCGATCGGTCAACGCGATGCGCGTCAGACCGGCATCGCCCTTCGTCCATTGCGGCAGGGTCGGCGACATTAGACTCACGTCCACGTCGCGGAACGCGATCATCGCGAGGTGGTCGTGCTGTGGTTCAAAGACGAAATCGAAATGTGTCTCGTCCTTCTGAATCAACTTCAGCGACCGACCGTTGTACTGGCCGTGATGCACGCTGCGCTCGGCCGGATCCTCGGGATACTCGGCATTCGTGAACTCGCGCACCGCGACCGTCATCTCCGGCGCAATGGCGTAGCGCATCTTTGTGCGGACCGCCAGCGCCCCCGAGGCGACGAGCAGCAGCAGGAGGAACGCGATACCCACGGTCCGCAGGCGAATCTGCGACTGCATGAACTTGCGGATGGCCAGCGGCACGATCCCGAGCAGCGCCAGCGAGATGAGGACGGCCGGCGACAGCGCCTCACGCGGCGCGTCGATGCGGCCGAGTTCCTGTCCGGCGTTGAGGTAGAGGAACGTCCCTGGCAACATACCTAGCCAGCTCACCCAGACGAACGTGCGGGCCGGCATCCTCGTCAGGCCCATGCCGAGGTTGATGAGGAAGAATGGAAACACCGGCACCAGCCGCAGCGTCAGCAGGTAATACGCGCCGTCCTTCTCCACGCCTCGGTCGAGCGCTTCGAGGCGGTCGCCCCAGCGGAGCCGCACCCAGTCGCGGAACAGGTAGCGGCTCATCAGAAAGGCGAGCGTGGCGCCGAGAGTGGCCGCGATGCTCACCAAGCCGGTGCCGAGCCAGCGGCCGAACAGGGCACCGCCGACCAACGACAGGACGGCCGCCGCCGGCAACGAGAGCGCCGTGAAAACGACGTAGACGGCGAAGAAGGCGAGGGCCGCGAGGAGGAGGTGACGTTGAACGACCTGTTGCAGCGCTTCGCGCTGGGCGACGAGGTTGTCCCAGGAGAAGATCCGGTGCAAGTCTGTGACGAAGAAGACGATAACGGCAGCTACGACAAACAGGACCAGGATCAGCCGAGGCCCGAACGACCGGT